>JAUZOB010000012.1 GCA_030706665.1 Bacteroidota bacterium | reverse complement strand
CAAATAAACTCATCTGATCTTTATTCGCGATCGAATTATCGACCCTAACCTTGCGAATTCCTGACACTGCTTCTTTAATAAGATCAAAAGACGCTATAAGATCAGCATCATAAGCACCACCTTTAGGCCAACTTTCAATCATCAGACTTTCACCTTCTTTCCGATCTTCAAGCAAATGCCAGATTTCTTCTGAGATAAACGGCATAAACGGATGAAGCAAACGTAATACTTCATCAAAGAGAGCAACAACTTCCGAGAAGGTTTTCTTATCAATTGGTTTCTGATAAGCCGGCTTAACCATTTCCAGCAACCATGAAGAGAAATCATCACGAACAGCAGTATAAACAGTCATCAAGGCATCAGAAATCCTAAATTTGTCAAAATGTTCATCAAGTGTCTCTACGATCTGGTTTAACCTTGATCGGAACCAATCAAGAGCTAATCTTGAATGTTCCGGTTGCTCTATAGAATCTGACACTTCCCATGTTTTAATCAAACGGAAAGTATTCCATATCTTCGAAGAAAAGTTTCTTCCCTGCTCTGTCAGGCCCTCATCAAAAAGAAGATCCCCTCCTGCAGGAGAACAGAACAACATGCCGACACGAACACCATCAGCGCCATATTTCGCTATCAAATCAAGAGGATCAGGAGAATTTCCTAATGATTTTGACATTTTACGTCCAAGCTGATCCCTTACAATACCGGTAAAGTAGACATTTTTAAATGGCATCTCATTCCGATACTCATAACCTGAAATAATCATTCTGGCCACCCAGAAAAAGATGATTTCAGGAGCTGTCACCAAATCATTGGTAGGATAATAATAATTGATTTCAGGGTTTTCAGGATTGCGGATCCCGTCAAAAACAGAAATGGGCCACAACCAGGAAGAGAACCATGTATCCAAGACATCTTCATCCTGTTTCAGATCGGACAACTGCAGGTCAGGATTGTTAGTCTTCTTTCTTGCCTCGACTAATGCCTCATCATCAGACTTTGCAACAACAAAGCTTCCATCCTGCAGATAATAAACAGGGATTCGATGCCCCCACCAAAGCTGTCTTGAAATGCACCAGTCTTTTACATTCTCCATCCAGTGGCGGTAAACATTTTTAAACTTAGGAGGATAATATTGGATATTGTCATTCATTACATTTTCGAGAGCAGGCTTTGAGAGCTCTTCCATTTTCAGGAACCACTGAGCAGAGAGCTTAGGTTCAATGACAACATCAGTTCGTTCAGAATATCCGATTTTGTTTGTATAATCTTCAATTTTAACCAGATTCCCAGATTTCTCAAGTATCGGAATAATCTCATCCCTTACCACGAAACGATCTTTACCGACAAAAAGCTGAGCCTTTTCACTCATCGTTCCATCGCTATTGAAAATATCGATACTTTCAAGATTATAGCGCATTCCGATGGCATAGTCATTCACATCATGAGCCGGAGTGATTTTGAGGCAACCGGTTCCGAATTCCATATCAACATATTCGTCTGCTATAATCGGCACAACCCGATTAACAAGAGGAACAATTACTTTTTTCCCGCGCAGATGGGCAAAACGTACATCATTCGGATTAACACAAACGGCTGTATCACCCAGGATAGTTTCTGGACGAGTCGTCGCAATTGTGACATATTCATTTTGTGTCCCTTCAATAAGATATCGAAGATAATATAGTTTTGAATTGACTTCCTTATAGATAACCTCTTCATCCGAAAGAGCGGTTTGGGCTTTAGGGTCCCAGTTCACCATCCTGACCCCTCTGTAAATTAATCCTTTCTCATATAAATCTACAAAAGTCTGGATTACAGATTCAGATCTGGCCTCATCCATGGTAAAGCAGGTACGATCCCAATCACATGAAGCACCAAGTTTTTTAAGCTGTTCAAGAATAATTCCCCCATGCTTATGAGTCCAATCCCACGCATGTTTTAAGAATTCATCTCTGGAAAGATTTCTTTTCTCAATCCCTTCGCTTTTTAATTTATTCACAACCTTTGCTTCCGTAGCAATAGAAGCATGGTCAGTGCCCGGAACCCAGCATGCATTATAACCCAGCATTCTTGCTCTGCGCACAAGAATATCCTGAATTGTATTATTGAGCATATGACCCATATGCAGTACCCCGGTTACATTCGGAGGTGGAATAACAATAGTATACGACTTACGATGATCAGGGACAGAATGGAAAAATTTCTTATCCATCCAATACTTATACCACTTGTCTTCTACTTCAACCGGGTTATATTTACTAGGTATTTCCATTATATGATAACTTTATTTGTTCTCCACTAAATTACGAAGCTACAAAAATAGAAAATTATCACCTTTTAACCACCTCTAATTCTGTTATCTGAAAAAGCTCATAAAAAACAGTGCGAATAGTTACAATGCGAACCAATCTTTTTACTCAAACTTTCACACCGACATCAGAACAAATCAACATCAACAGAGGGTTCAAGCCACAAGTCTGAAAAAAAAGATGGCTCCAGGACAAGCCTTGAAACCACCTCTAATCAATCTATTATGATTAATCGAATTTAGAAGATTTACTCTTTGAAATATCTCATTCCGGATCAATTACAATACAGAATTGACATCTTCAAGCGGAAGGTTAAAGGCATCAGCAACACCCTTATAAACAATCTTTCCGTCAACCACATTCAACCCTTTACGAAGGGCAGAATTTTCTTTACAAGCCTGTTTCCATCCTTTTGCTGCGATCTGAATTGCAAATGGAAGAGTCGCATTTGTTAATGCTATCGTTGATGTATTAGGTACAGCCCCAGGCATATTAGCAACAGCATAATGAATCACGCCGTCAATAACAAATGTAGGCTTATCATGCGTTGTTGGATAAGTAGTTTCAATACATCCGCCCTGATCAATTGCAACATCAACCATTACTGTACCGGGACGCATCGTCTTAAGCATATCGCGTGTTACAAGATATGGTGCTTTTGCTCCCGGAATTAGCACTGCTCCAATAATGAGATCGTGAGTTTTAATCAGTTCCCGGATATTATATTCGTTTGACATCATGGTCTTCACATTTGCAGGCATTATATCATCGAGGTAACGCAACCGGGGTAAACTTACATCCATGATGGTAACATCAGCACCGATACCTGCTGCTTTTTTTGCAGCCTCACTGCCAACAATACCCCCACCGAGAATTAACACCTTAGCGGGAGGGACACCGGGAACTCCTCCCAAAAGAACACCTCGACCACCATAAGTCTTCTCTAAATATTTTGCACCTTCCTGAACTGACATTCTTCCTGCCACTTCCGACATCGGAATCAACAATGGCAGACTTCTGTCATCGAGTTCAACTGTTTCGTAAGCCAAACATACCGGCTTACGCTCAATCATCGCATGCAACAGTGGTTCACAAGAAGCAAAATGGAAATAAGTATAAAGTATCTGACCTTCGCGAATCAATTTATACTCAGATTCGATCGGTTCTTTCACTTTAATAATCATCTCTGCAATAGCGTAAACCTCTTCAATTGTTGGCAGCAGCTTTGCTCCTGCTTCAACATAGGCCTCATCAGAAAATCCGCTTCCCTCTCCTGCTGTTGCCTGCACGTAAACGACATGCCCTCGTTTAACCAGCTCTGCAGCCCCTGCCGGAGTTAAAGAAACCCGATTCTCATTGTTTTTAATTTCTTTAGGAACACCAATAATCATCTTCAGTAATTTTAAATTAACTAACAATCAAAATTAAATCACTATCGCTCAAAAAGTATGACAAAACACATTAAAATCAAATCTTTATCATGTTTATTAACATACATATCAGCAACAATCGTTTAACTATTTGAAAATCTGCATCAGAAAAGACATCTGTATCCTCCTAAGTCTCTATTAATTGTTATCTTTACGGTTCGAAAAAAAATTAAAATAGCATGCCAACAGTTTCAAAACGTGGCCAAATTATGCCGGAATCACCAATCCGGAAGTTGGTTCCCTATGCAAATAAAGCTAAAAGAAGAGGGATAAAAGTTTACCATCTCAATATCGGCCAGCCTGATCTTGCCACACCTGTCGAGGCGATGGATGCAATAAAGACTCTCGACAGATCTATTTTGGAATATTCACCAAGTGATGGCATTCTCAGTTATCGGGAGAAATTGGTCGAGTACTATAAGACATACAATATTAATGTTGATGTTGATGACATCATCGTAACTACTGGAGGATCGGAAGCAATCACCTTTGCTTTTATGGCATGCCTTGATCCAGGGGATGAAATCATCGTTCCAGAACCCTCCTATGCAAACTATACAGCTTTTGCCATTCTTGCCGGAGCAGAAGTAAAAACAATCCCGTCACACATTGACAACGGGTTCGTACTTCCTCCCATTGAAGAATTTGAAAATCTGATTACTGAACGAACAAAAGGGATACTCATTTGTAATCCCAATAATCCTACAGGATATCTGTACACTCAAAGCGAAATGAATAAGATAAGAGATCTGGTTAAAAAATATGATCTCTATCTATTCTCAGACGAAGTATATAGAGAATTCTGCTACTCAGGAGCACCATATATTTCAGCATTTCATCTCGAAGGAATAGAAAACAACGTAATTCTTGTCGATTCTGTTTCCAAACGTTACAGCGAATGCGGTATTCGTATTGGAGCTCTAATCACTAAGAATACCACAGTCCGGAACAATGTTATGAAATTCTGTCAAGCCCGGTTAAGTCCTCCTCTCATTGGACAGCTCATAGCAGAAGCTTCTCTTGATACATCTTCAGAATATATGTTGTCAGTTTACAATGAATATCTGGAAAGACGCAAATTCCTTGTTGACGGACTTAACCGTATTGATGGTGTTTATTCTCCCATCCCAATGGGGGCCTTTTATACAGTAGCCCGGTTACCTATCGATGACGCAGACCGTTTCTGCATCTGGTTGCTCGAGGAATACAATTACGAAGGAAAGACGATTTTCATGGCACCTGCTTCCGGATTTTACACAACTCCAGGCTTGGGGAAAGATGAAGTCAGAATTGCCTATGTTATCAACAAAGAAGATCTGGCAATTTCTTTAAAGATATTGGAAGAAGCATTGAAGGTTTATCCCGGAAGAAAGACAAAATAATAAAAGTCCAAGCGATAAAAAAACAACCAATGTTATTGGAATAACATTGGTTGTTTTTTATTTTAAAGATTGTTCTTTCATATTAATCAATCCGGAAATCCTTCTTCAATCTGGACACTATCTGAGAGCAAACCTGTTCAATTTCCGAGATTAACTCATAGAGTTCCTGATCATCTTCACAAGAATCTGCTTTCTGCTCAATCCTGGAAACTTTGGAAGAAGCTTTTTTCAAACCGAACATTGCCAATTGAGACGAAAACTTATGAGCAGAGAACGACAACTCTTTAAAATTTCTATTTTCATAATACTCCCGTAGATTCTCAGAAACAAGAGGAACATTATCTACAAAATACCTGATTAGTGTCAACATGTAATCATTATCATTATCAGAGACTTCCCGCAGGTAAGTCATATCGTAATTCTCAGTCATATCATCCAATAATCATTAATACAAATCGATAATAAATATATAAAAATCAATCGAATATAGCATAATGTTCTACATGGAAAAGAAATAAAAAAGCAGAAAGTTCGATCAACAGAAAATTGATCGAACTTTCAAATATCTTTAATCTCCTCATCAAAGCATTAATTCCCTAATTCAGACATGAATTTAATTCGCATCAGACGAATCTCTTCTTCAGAATATTCATCCTCACCCAAATTCTTTATTGCATCTTCAAGTGATTCTGATTCCGCATCTTCTTTAAAGTAATCAAAAACTTCATCCTGATGATCTTCATCCAACACCTGATTTATGTAATAATCGATATTCAGTTTGGTTCCCGAGTTTACAATTGCCTCGACTTCTGTCAACAAATCATTCATCACAAGTCCTTTTGAATCTGCAATATCAGTAAAAGGAATTTGTCTATCAATACTTTGAATGATCTCAACTTTCAGCTTTGATTTATTTGCAACAGTACGCACAACCAGATCCTGTGGTCTCTGAATATCCTTTTCCTCCACATATTTTTGTATCAAATTGATAAATTCCTTTCCGTATTTTCGAGCCTTTCCCATACCAACACCTTGAATAAAATGAAGTTCTTCAATCGTAATCGGGTATTGTATGGACATATCTTCAAGTGAAGGATCTTGAAAAATCACAAAAGGAGGAAGCTGAAGCTTTTTAGAAACTTGCTTTCGCAAATCTTTTAGCATTTTAAATAACTCAAGATCTCCGGAAGCAGTATGTGGAGCAGCACTTAACTCCTCATCAACATTGTCGTAATCATGGTTTTTAACCAACATAAAGCTTGTTGGATTCTTAAGGAATTCATGTCCCTTAGGAGTTACTTTAAGAAGGCCGTAGTTCTCAATTTCTTTGTTTATGAGTCCCTTCAACATTGTTTGCCGAAAGACAGCATTCCAAAATCGGGAAGAATGGTAATCCCCTTTTCCAAAAAAATCAAGTTCATTATGTCTAAACGACTTTATTGCCGCTGTACTGTTTCCAACAAGAATATTTGAGATGTGCTCCATCTTATACTTTTCATTCACACCCAGAATAGCATTAAGAGCAAGTATCACCTCATCCATTGCCTCCACCTTTTCTTTCGGATTCAGACAATTGTCACAATTTCCACAATTCTCAGCTTCGTAATGTTCTCCGAAATAATTCAAGAGAAGAACACGACGACATACAGCAGCTTCCGCATAAGAAGCAGTGTCAAGAAGAAGTTGCTGACCAATCTCTTGTTCCGAAATCGGTTTGCCATGCATAAACTTCTCTAATTTCTGAATATCCTTATAACTATAGAAAGTGATACATTGTCCTTCACCTCCGTCTCTTCCGGCTCGGCCTGTTTCCTGATAGTAACCTTCAAGGCTCTTCGGAATATCGTAATGAATTACAAACCTGACATCGGGTTTATCAATTCCCATTCCAAAAGCAATTGTTGCAACAATTACATCAACGTCTTCCATCAAAAATTTATCCTGATTTGCAGAACGAGTTGCAGAATCCATTCCCGCGTGATACGGAAGAGCTTTAATGCCATTCACCTGAAGCATCTCAGCCAACTCTTCCACTTTTTTCCTGCTCAGGCAATAAATTATCCCTGATTTACCGTCATTTTCTTTGATAAAGCGGATAATCTGCGTTGTCGCATTTAATTTTGGACGTATTTCATAATACAAATTAGGACGGTTAAACGAAGCCTTAAAGACATTGGCTTGTTGCATGCCCAAGTTTTTAAGAATATCATGTTGAACTTTTGCTGTAGCCGTTGCTGTCAACGCAATAATTGGGGCATGTCCTATTTCATTTACAATAGGTCGAATACGGCGATATTCAGGTCTGAAATCATGCCCCCATTCAGAAATACAATGAGCCTCGTCTATCGCATAAAACGAGATTTTAATAGATTTGAAAAAGTCTATATTTTCCTGTTTAGTCAAAGACTCAGGAGCGACATAAAGCAATTTTGTTTTTCCGGATACAATGTCATCCCGAACCTGTTGAATTGCTGTTTTATTAAGTGAAGAATTCAAAAAATGTGCAATTCCATCATCGGTACTTACACTTCGAATCGCATCAACCTGATTTTTCATCAAAGCAATGAGGGGAGATATAACAATTGCCGTACCCTCTTCAATCAGTGCAGGCAACTGATAGCACAACGATTTTCCCCCACCTGTAGGCATTAGCACAAAAGTATCATGTCCCTTTAGTACACTTTCAATAACTTCTTCCTGCTGCCCTTTGAATCTATCAAATCCGAAATACTTTTTAAGATACTCCGTCAAAGGAATTTCCTGTTTCATCATTCTTTATATATTACCACAAAAAAATTACAGGCTCCATTACGGAACCTTTTACCCCGACAATTTCAAAACTAACGCAAATTAAGGATTATCAATTATCATTCTCCGATTAAAAATTCAACAACAGTTTTATCTTTGTCATGAAAATTGACAGAGTCCTTTTGAATTTAAAGTTAGAAAAAAAATCAAATCACAAACAAATTCCTAATGACAGAATCCAATAAAAAATCTTCTTCATCAAAAGAGACTGAAGAAAACAAGAAAGTAAAAGAACATTCAGAGATGACATTTCTTGAGCATTTGGAAGAACTTCGGTGGCATATAATCCGATCTCTTTTAGCTGCCATTGTCTTTACCGTAGTCGCTTTTATCGAAAAGAATATCCTATTTGACTATATAATTTTCAAACCGACCCGTCCGGATTTTGCAACGTATCGGTTTTTCTCAGATCTGGGGAAAATATTTAAAATTGATTCATTAAATATGAGTCCCAAAGCGGTAACATTCAAGAATCTTGAGATGGCAGGACAATTTACCACTCACATCGAGATTTCATTTGTTGCCGGACTTATAATGGCATGTCCATATATCTTGTACGAATTTTGGAAATTCATTAGTCCCGCATTATACCCCAATGAACGAAAGAATGTAACATCAGCTGCTTTCGTCACCTCATTTCTTTTTCTATTAGGAGTTGCATTTGGATATTATGTCATACTTCCTATGTCATTTCAGTTTGTCATGGGATATGAAATCAGTTCGGCTGTTGAGAACACATTTTTATTAAGCTCATACATGTCAATGCTCTGTTCGATTGCTCTCTCGACAGGAGTTGTTTTTGAATTACCGGTTCTCTCCTTCTTCTTAAGCAAAGTTGGTATACTTAAGCCCGCCCTTATGCGTAATTACCGTCGTTATGCCTATGTAATTCTGCTTTTTATTGCTGCCATCATAACGCCTCCGGATGTTGTCAGTCAGATACTGGTCAGTCTACCACTAATAATACTATATGAAATCAGCATTTATATTTCTGCCAGGATAAACAAGAAACGAGAAGCTGCAGAAAGTTAAATCTTTTCTTTATGAGCTTTTTGAAAAATGATTATTAAACTTGCATTTATTTTCTAAAGATGAGACTCAGAGCAGAGAATATTATAAAGAAATACAAGAAACGTACAGTTGTCAAAGGTGTTTCAATCCACGTTGACCAGGGAGAAATTGTAGGATTATTAGGGCCAAACGGAGCCGGAAAAACCACTTCATTCTATATGATTGTAGGACTAATCCGTCCCAACGGAGGACAAATTTTCCTTGACAATGAAGAAATAACCTCTCAACCGGTTTACAAAAGAGCTCAGAAAGGAATCGGATATCTGGCACAAGAAGCTTCCGTATTCCGTCAAATGAGCGTTGAAGACAATATCAGATCGGTATTGGAGATGACCGATTTCTCAAAAGAATATCAAAAAGAGAAACTTGAGTCTTTGCTTGACGAATTCGGATTACAACACATTCGCAAAAGCAAAGGGATTCAGCTTTCCGGAGGAGAAAGGCGAAGAACAGAAATCGCCCGTGCTCTTGCCATCAACCCTAAATTTATTCTTCTTGACGAACCTTTTGCAGGAGTCGACCCCATTGCAGTGGAAGACATTCAGCACATCGTATATTCGCTAAAAGACAAGAACATCGGGATATTAATTACCGACCACAACGTTCATGAAACATTGGCCATCACCGACAGATCCTATCTTCTATTTGAAGGTTCAATACTGAAAGCCGGCACAGCTGAAGAACTTGCACAAGACGAAGATGTAAGAAGAGTATATCTTGGACAGAATTTCGAGCTAAGGAAAAACAGAGACCGCATTGCTCACGCACAACTAAAAACAGACAAAAAAGAATAGCTGCAAAAAATTTTACGTTTTTATAGCAAAACATTGCAGAATAAAAAAAATCACTATATTTGCACCGCTTAAAAATAAAAGCGGATGTGGCGTAATTGGTAGCCGCGCCAGACTTAGGATCTGGTGCCTCACGGCGTGGGGGTTCGAGTCCCTTCATCCGCACTCAATTCAAACCGCTTTGCACTTTCAGATTCTGAGAGACAAGCGGTTTTTTAGGTAATCAGGAGCAGGAATGACGAATTACTTCTTCTTGTCACCGCTCTTTTAGCATTTTACAATGTTTAAGTAAACAATTATGAACATCATCAAGGAAAACATCGACGAACTGAATGGCGTTATAAAAGTTAGTATCGCGAAGGCAGATTATGAAGCTACAGTTAAGGCAACTCTTAACGATCACAGGAAAAAAGCTAATGTGCCTGGATTTCGTCCCGGTAAAGTTCCTGCAAGCCTCATCAAAAAAATGTATGGTAAGCATGTCCTTGTTGACGAAGTCAACAAACTTCTGAGCAACGAACTCACGAAGTATCTTATTGACGAAAAATTAAACATCCTTGGCGAGCCACTTCCCAATGAAGAGCAACAAAAAGTTATTGATTGGGATAAAGACGAAGACTTCGAATTCGTATTCGACATCGCTGTCGCTCCTGAAGTAAAAGTCTCTTTAGACAAAAGAAATAAACTTCCATTTTACACAATCAACGTTGACGATGATCTTGTAAATCGACAGATAGACGCTTACGCCAACCGCTTCGGCGAAAACAACGAAGTTGAAGTCGTAGCTGAAAAGTCTACCGTAAGAGGTAACATCGAACAACTTAACGTTGAAAATCCAATTAAAGCAGAAGACACATTAATCGCAGTCGATCTTATTGCAGACGAAAGCATTCGTGGTCAATTTGTCGGAGCATCTGTAGAAACAACGATCACCTTCGATATCCGCAAAGCATTCCCGAACGCTCAGGAACTTGCACACATGCTGAAGATTGAAAAACCAGAAGCTGAAAAAATTGAAGGCGAATGCAGCTTCACCATCAAAAAGATCAACGAATTTATCACAGCAGAAGTAAACGAAGAGCTTTTCAAGAAAGTATATGGTGATGATTCTATCACTACACTGGAAGAATTCAAGAACAAAATTCGCGAAGGTCTTTCCAGCAGCTTAAACAGCTCAAGCGATTATCGTTTTCTGATCGATACCCGCGACACATTGGTTGAGAAATTCAAATTCGAACTTCCAACTGCATTCCTAAAACGTTGGTTAAAGGTTACTAACAAAGACCTTACCGAAGAGCAAATCGAATCAGATTTCGAAAACTTTGCAAAAGATCTGAAATGGCAGTTAATTAAAAACACCATCGTTACAGAGAATGAGATCAAAGTAGCTGAGGAAGAAATCAAAGAGATGGCAAAAGCGGCAGCTCTTTCACAATTCCAACAGTATGGCATCTTCAACATACCTGAAGAGTACATTGAAAACTATTCAAATCAGCTCCTTCAGAAAGAAGAAGATCGTCACCGTCTCTTCCAACGCAAAGAAGAAGAAAAAGTACTTGCTTGCATCAGAGAGAAAGTAACTATTGAGAATAAAGAAGTTGACCAGGAAGAATTTAACAAGCTCTTTAAAAAAGAATAAGTTCAAAGCCTTTCCAGGATATTGCACATTTTATTAACTTTGTAGGAAGTGTTCAAATACCTTTATGGTAAAATGAATTCTTCCTGCAAAGTTTTTTATTTTTAAATAAGACTCACATGGACTACTCAAATGAATTTAAAAAATATGCAACCAGTAATCTGGGAATTAGCAGTTTAACTTTACACAAGTACAATTCAGCGTTTTCAAATTACATTTCACCGACTATTATTGAGGAACGTCAGCTAAACATTGCCACAATGGATGTATTCTCCCGTCTGATGATGGATAGGATTATTTTTCTTGGAGTTCCGATCGATGATTATGTTGCAAACATTATCCAGGCACAGCTGCTATTCTTAGACTCTACAGAACCCAACAAAGACATCCAAATCTATTTTAACACTCCGGGCGGATCAGTATATGCCGGGTTGGGAATCTACGACACGATGCAGTTTATCTCTTCGGATGTTGCAACCATTTGTACCGGAATGGCAGCTTCGATGGGAGCGGTCTTATTAACTGCCGGAGCTGCAGGAAAACGTTGCGCACTGAAACATTCAAGAATCATGATACACCAGCCCATGGGTGGAGTACAGGGACAGGCTTCGGA
The DNA here is from genome assembly GCA_030706665.1 of Bacteroidota bacterium. Taxonomy (GTDB): domain Bacteria; phylum Bacteroidota; class Bacteroidia; order Bacteroidales; family Prolixibacteraceae; genus JAUZOB01. Next base: position 10,092 of record JAUZOB010000012.1, on the reverse strand, counting down.
TATTGAGATAACAGCCCGTGAAATCATGAAACTCAAGAAAGAGTTATATGAAATCATCGCCTCTCATACCGGCAAACCTTATGATTTAGTAGAAAAGGATTCTGACCGCGACTACTGGATGACAGCAGAAGAAGCAAAAGAATACGGGATGATTGACGAAATTCTAATTAAAGAACACAAATAAGAAGTATGGACAAATGCTCATTTTGCGGAAGAGACAGGAAAGACGTTGACCTGTTAATTGCCGGCATGGAAGGTCACATATGCGACCGTTGTGCCGAACAGGCCCACTCTATTGTTGAAGAAGAATTCCGTAAGAAAAGTACGTTCGACCTTAGTGGTATTAAATTAATGAAACCAACTGAAATCAAAGCGTTCCTCGAACAATACGTTATTGGTCAGGATCAGGCTAAAAAAGTACTTTCAGTTGCTGTTTACAACCACTACAAACGACTTTCTCAAAAATCAGATGACGATACCGAGATCGAAAAATCAAATATTATTCTCGTCGGAGAAACCGGTACCGGAAAAACTTTATTGGCAAGAACCATTGCCCGTATGCTTCATGTGCCCTTCACAATTGTTGATGCAACGGTCCTTACCGAAGCAGGATATGTAGGTGAAGACATCGAAAGCATTCTGACCCGCCTTTTACAGGCAGCAGACTATGATGTAGAAGCTGCGGAACGAGGTATCGTATTCATCGACGAAATTGATAAAATCGCCCGAAAAGGAGACAATCCATCAATCACCAGAGATGTCTCCGGTGAAGGAGTCCAACAAGGACTCTTAAAACTGCTTGAAGGTGCCATTGTGAATGTTCCGCCCCAGGGAGGAAGAAAACACCCGGAACAGAAGATGATCCCGGTAAATACAAAGAATATTCTTTTCGTATGCGGTGGAGCATTTGAAGGGATCGAACGCAAGATTGCCAACAGAATGAACACACGGGTTATCGGTTATGGAGCAAGTAAAGATGCAACACTAATCGATCGTGAGAATCTTCTGCAATATATCAATCCGCAAGACCTGAGATCTTACGGACTGATTCCGGAAATTATCGGTCGCCTTCCTATTCTTGCTCATCTTGACCCTCTCGACAACAGCACCCTGCGCAGAATTCTGGTTCAACCCAAAAATGCAATCATCAAGCAATACATCAAACTCTTCGAACTTGACGGTGTAGAACTTACTTTCGAAGAAGAAGCACTTGATTATATTGTTGATAAAGCAGTCGAATTTAAACTTGGCGCCCGCGGATTAAGATCAATTTGCGAAACCATCATGATCGACGCTATGTTTGAGATGCCATCCGATGACAAACCAAGCATGGTCATTACCCGGAGCTATGCAGAAGAGAAAATGAGCTCTCAGGATGCTCAGCGATTAAAAGCAAGCTAAATGATTGATTTCAATATAAAGGACAGGTCCGATTTTACATTGCTAAAATCGGACCTGTCCTTTTTTTCACCTGCTCAACATCAGCCAATCTTAACCTTTCCGATAAAACTCATCTTAAAAAAAAGCAGGGGAGAAATGACAAAAAAAAGCATCATCCCATTCCTTAACGTGCAGAATAATACAAGAACAAGAATAAACCGGCAAGGGCCAAAATAAGGAAACGGATGAACATATTTAGATTTTCTGAAACAAGATCCTCAAATACCCGCTCAACAAAATAGAGGCCGACCATGATCACAACAAGATAGAACCAAACATCCTGTCCTGAAAGGTTTATAAGGCCAAAGACTCCATATCCGGCACCTAAAACCCCCATTATCAAATACAAAGGCTTCATTGCATTATATTTCATCACACCTTTTCTATGACCTACGTTATAAAAAAAGAATAGATACAGTCAAACATAAAAGAATAATGGAATATACTTATTGTTGATTAAGAAAAAAAGAATTAACAATATATTTTTCATCAAAAGATTTAATCCCCCAATGCACCTTTGCCATTCTAATGCAAAATCACCTTTCCAATCATTTTCAGAATCGGATAAATCAAAAATAAAAAAGGCTGAATCACAGATTCAGCCTTTTTATATCGATTGTAAAAATATTCATTACGGAACTCTGTAAACTACAGAGTTGATATTCATCCCGCCACCTACAGAGCAAATTACCAGGTTATCTCCGCTCTTAATCTCATGACCTTCAATCTTACCTTTCAGGACAAGATTCCACAGTGTAGGAATAGTAGCAGAAGAAGTATTTCCAAGCGCCTTAATACTCATAGGCATAATCGCTTTCACATCTCCTTTAACCTTATAAAGTTTAAAAAGTCGTTCCAGAATAGCCTCATCCATCTTCTCATTAGCCTGATGAATCAAGACCTTATTAACGTGTTGGATGTCCAAACCGGCCTTATCAAGACTCTCTTTCACAACCGAAGGAACAGTACTCAAAGCATAAACATAGAGTTTATGTCCCTGCATACGGATAAAGAGATCTTCTTTTCTCTCGTATTCGTCATTATAAGATTTATCCAATTTAAGCATTTCCTGATAGGGCAAAGAATCAGACCTGCCCACATGCGACAAGATACCCACCGGAGTTTCGCTTTCTACCCCCTCAACAAGAACAGCACCTGCTCCGTCAGAGAAGATCATTGTATCTCTGTCATGAGGGTCGCTCACTCTTGAATTAACGTCAGCACCAATAACAAGACCGCGTTTATAATCCCCGGTTCTGATATAAGCATCTGCAACAACAAGAGCCGTAACCCAACTAGGACAACCATTAATTACATCGTGAGTAATCGACATCGGATTATGAATTCCCAATTTGGCTTTAACACGATTGGAAACAGATGGCAAGGTCTGCACGCGATTGCAACCCTTCTTCACATCCCCGAAATTATGACCTACGATAATGAAATCAATACTTTCACGATCAACCCCGGCAGCCTGCAACGCTTCTTCAGCGGCAATAACAGCCAAATCAGAAGTCATCTGGTCCTCTCGGGCCCAACGTCTTTCTTCAATATTGGTAATCTCTCTGAATTTTTTGATGATGTCTTCATTCGAGCGTTCAAAAGCTTTTCGGGTAGCCGGATCAAAAAAATTATATGTCAGAAAATGATCATTCTTAACTACTAAATCCGGAATACAACTTCCCGTCCCTTTTACTACAGTATAAATTCTTTTACTCATATATCCACTTATTCAATCGCCTTTTCAGGCGCTTCAGAAATATTATAGGTTTTTAATTCAAACTTGTCTCCATCAAACTCTGCATAGGTAAAAAGCCTGATCCAGTCTCCTGTCAATATGAAACGGCTGGAAGGGCTAAGTTTAATATCGAGGGCGATATGTCGGTGCCCCATTACAAAGAAGTCAATTGTTTCATTCTTCAGAACCTCTTCTGCATATTTCACAATCCCTTCATTCTCGACTCCTTTAAACCCCACACCTGCAATTCCCTTTGACAATCTGCTTTTCTTTGACCATGCATGGCCAAGCCAAAAAGCAAAATTAGGATGCAGTCTGGAAAACATCCATTGCAGTATTTTATTTTTAAAAATCTTTTTCAGCAACAAATATCCTTTATCATCTTTATCCAAACCATCTCCATGGGCAATAAAAAAACTTTTACCATAGAGAGTCGTTCGAAAGGGATCCCGATGCAAAATAACACCTGTCTCCTTTGGAAGATAATCGAACATCCAAAGATCATGGTTACCCGTAAAAAGATGAATTTTTATTCCACTGTCGGCAATCTCAGCAATTTTGCCCAAAGATCGCGTAAATCCTCTCGGAACAACTTTTCGATATTCATACCAGAAATCAAAAATATCACCCAGAAGGTAGATTTCTTCCGCATCTTTTTTGACCATTTCCAACCAGGAGACAAAGAGCTTCTCTCTTTGTCTATTGTCATTTAGAGCCGGAGCACCTAGATGAACATCTGAAATAAAATATATTTTTTTACCGTTTCCCAAATTATTAAAAATGCAGAATAATCAGTTGGACAAATATATATGATATTATTTAGAGAACAAGTATTCTTTCAGATTTAAAGAAAAAAGCCTCGGAAAAATTATTCTTCCCGAGGCAATATGACAGTTTTTAGAACTTTCTATTTTAAAATTTGAGTCAGTTTTTTATTCAATTCAGGAGCGGTAAGATTCTTTCCGACAATCTTTCCTTCCCGATCCAGAAGATAATTCGAAGGGACAGACTGAATATTGTAACTCACTACAGCCTGATTACTTCCTTTCATGTCACCGACATTAATCCAACTCATTTTATCTTTCGAGATTGCATTTACCCAAAGATTTTTGTTTTTATCCACGCTCACCTGAAAGATTTCCAATCCTCTTGATCTGAATTTACCATTCAGGTCGACCAGTGCCTCATTCATAATCCTGGAATTTCGATCCAATGCTGACCAGAACTGCACCAACACATATTTACCTCTTAATGCAGAGAGACTATGTGGTTGACCATAAGGGTCAGGCAATGTAATATCCGGACTGTTTACTGCCACAGTCTGCAATGCCTTGCTCAAGGCTATATTTTTCTCTTTCTGCATCAATGTCAGCGTATTTTCATACAACGCTCTTACATGTTCCGACTTTGGGTAGATGCTATTGAGTGCAGAAGCAGCCATCTTCATTGTCTGAAGGTCCTGTATCACGTAATCATTTTCATCGAACTTCTGATATAGTGCCAAAATACTTGCCATCGAGAATGGATGTTTTTGCACAAATAAGATCGAAGAATCCATCTGATCTTTAATGATTTTTGCACTCTCTAACTGCCAGTTCCTTTTCCTGACTGCATAATCGGAATGATTCGCCTGTAAAGAAATCAACGAACGAATCGAATCGAGTTTATGAGTTGTCGATTGCAACCTGTAATTCAAAGTCCTTACAAGTTCTGAGTTGGTAGAACCGAGAACTGCATAATCAGTCGATAAATTTGCATAATCACCAACGACCACTGCATGTTCTGCAGAGTCAAGGCAAAGCGTAATAAAGTTATTCTGATTCAACTTCAGCAAATAGAATTGCGGGAAAGCTGTTTTCCCACTAAACTCGAATTTACCTTCACTATCGATTTTTACCGAATCAAGCGGAACAGTAGAATTAACCTTCAATTCTTCAAGATAGACCATCTTTCCTGCCGCATTGGTAATCTTTCCGGTTATGGTAAATTCAGTTTTATCTTTTTTGCATGACTGTAATGCCAGAATGAGTACCGGGATCAGATAAAAAAGACGTTTCACTGTGATATAGTTTAAAATGTGCGTTATTCTCAAGTCTTCAAAAATACATTTTTATTTGAATCGGCAAACTATCTTTATGCTACAAGTTTTCCGAACATCCATTTTTAGCTGACTTCTTCAAGATTCCCGAACATTAATTCGCAATTCCTGATTTTAGTTGCTAGCGTACGAAGATAATTATTTTAATTTTACACCAACAATAGAGGAAGAAATAACAAAGTGAAAATTTATTCAGACCTTCAGGATTTTTCCGTAACAAAACCGATTGTTACCATTGGCACCTTCGATGGGATCCATTTGGGACACCGCAGTGTCATTGACGATTTGCTCAGCATTGCGAAGACACACAAAGGTGAATCCGTCATATTTACATTTGACCCGCACCCCCGTCAGGTAGTTTTTCCCAATGAAAACAAGTTACGGTTACTCACTACACCCGAAGAAAAAACCGCACTTATGTCCGAACTGGGGGTCGATCATTTAGTCATCTACCCTTTCACTTCCCAATTTGCCAGTATGGACTACCACGAATTTGTAAGGGATATTCTTGTCAAAAAGATGCATCTCTCCCATCTTGTGATTGGATATGACCACCGTTTCGGGAAGAACAGAGAGGGAAGCTTTGAATTTCTTTCTACCTGTGCCAGTCAATTGGGATTTGGAATTACTCAGCTACAAGCTCTCGAGTTCGACCATATCAATATTAGTTCTACAAAAATCAGGAACGCACTTGAAAAGGGGGACATCCTTACGGCAAATGAATTCCTCGGTTATTCGTATCAGCTAACAGGGAATGTCGTCAAGGGTGACCAACTTGGCCGGACGATTGGCTTTCCCACTGCAAATATTCAAGCTTCACATCCCGACAAACTCATCCCCGGACACGGAGTGTATGCAGTCAATGTAAAAGTGGAAGATGCCGTATACCAGGGAATGCTCAACATTGGAACCAGGCCCACCGTAAGCAATGCCGATCGTCGAAGCATTGAGGTTCACATCTTTAATTTCTCCAAAGATATTTACGATAAAGCCATAACTCTTTATTTCGAACAAAAAATAAGAGACGAAAGACGCTTCGACAACATCTATGATTTAAAAAATCAACTGGAAGCGGACAAAATCGTCACCCAAAAGCTTCTGAACGGATTGCAATAATCTTTCAGATAACCGCTCTCAGGCTTCATTTGGACAATTGCAAAAATGATTCAAAGAGAAACAATGCTTCATCTTCGATAAATTAGAATTCAATTTTAAAACAGTCTCTTAGAATTGTGTATTTTTGTCCGCTTGAATCACAACTATTATTTTGATCCCAATAACCTTATATTGAAACTGTTTAAGTAATACACATAATGACCGAGAACAAAATCGAATACAAAGTAGCTGACATCGCTCTTGCTGATTTCGGCAGGAAAGAGATTGAGATCGCAGAAAAAGAGATGCCGGGATTAATGGCAATCCGTAAAAAATATACCGAAAGGCAGCCTTTACGCGGAGCCAGAATCATGGGATCTTTACACATGACGATTCAGACTGCCGTATTAATTGAGACGCTTAAAGCTTTGGGAGCAGAGGTCAGATGGGCCAGCTGTAATATTTTTTCAACCCAGGATCATGCTGCAGCAGCCATTGCCGAAGCCGGAATTCCTGTTTTTGCATGGAAAGGTGAAACCCTTGAAGAATATTGGTGGTGTACTGAACGTGCCCTTGATTTTGGGAACGGCCTCGGACCGAACCTGATTGTTGATGACGGAGGCGATGCAACCCTGATGATCCACAAGGGATATCAGGCAGAGAACAATGCAGCAGTCTTAGACAACGAAACTGACGGAGATGATGAAGCACAACTTATGCTTTGTCTGAAGAAATGCCTAAAAGAAGATTCAGGTCGCTGGCATCGGGTTGTTAAAGATTTCAGGGGTGTCTCGGAAGAAACCACAACAGGCGTTCATCGATTGTATCAAATGATGGAAAAAGGTGAATTGCTCTTCCCTGCTTTCAATGTAAATGACTCCGTAACCAAATCAAAATTTGACAATCTGTATGGCTGCCGTGAATCGCTTGCCGACGGAATAAAGCGTGCCACCGACGTTATGATAGCTGGCAAAGTTGTTGTTGTTGCAGGATATGGCGATGTAGGCAAAGGATGTTCAAGATCGATGCACAGCTATGGAGCACGGGTTATCACAACCGAGATCGATCCGATCTGCGCTTTGCAAGCCTCAATGGAAGGATTTGAAGTTACGACAATGGAAGAAGCTGTTCTCGAAGGAAACATCTTCGTTACCACCACTGGGAACCGCGACATCATCACACTCGAGCACATGCAGGCAATGAAAGACCAGGCAATCGTATGTAACATCGGACACTTCGATAATGAAATTCAGGTTAGCAGACTTGAGAATTTACCGGGCATCATTAAAACAAATATCAAACCTCAGGTTGATAAATATACTTTCCCCGACGGACATAGCATCTATCTGCTTGCAGAAGGTCGCCTGGTTAACCTCGGCTGTGCAACCGGTCACCCCTCGTTTGTAATGAGCAATTCATTTTCAAACCAAACTCTTGCTCAGATTGAATTATGGAATAAACAATATGACATAAACGTCTATCGTCTTCCGAAACATCTTGATGAAGAGGTTGCCCGCTTGCACCTGGAACAACTCGGAGTTAAACTTACCACCTTATCTAAGGATCAGGCTGATTATATCGGGGTAGCTGTCGACGGGCCTTACAAACCGGAACACTACAGATATTAGAATCTCAGGTAAAGATCAGTCCTTCTAAAAAAATCGGAGAAGCACAAAGCAATATGTTCATGGGCCTCTCCGATTTTTTATTCCACACAAAAAGCTCTCGACATATTTCTGCAGGGAAAATCAATCCGCGATCAATTCTTCACATAAAGGGTATTGTCGCCATAAATTACCCGGTAAGGCCTTAGTGACGATTTACAAGGACCTGAAATAGGAGTTCCGTTCATAAGTAAGAATTTCGATTTGCAAACCGGACAGGTGGCTATCAGCCCATCAGCCTTGACAACTGCCGTACTTGTCGCCTCGTTGGGGCACGCAGCATCAAAAGCCACATAATTTCCCTGACTTAAACAACAAACGATCAGTCCTCCAAATCCACCGTAAGGTGCGGCAGCATATTGCTTCGAATTTCCACTAACCAGCAATTCATTCGTTGTATTCAAATTGATAAATTTATCAACAACGACATACGGGATACGATATTGAATGCTCTCCGTACACGATGTAACGAAACTAATCAGCAATACAACTGTGAACAAAAAAGCAACGAAAATCTTCAAAGTCTTCTTCATGAGAAATTAAAATCTACCAGTCAAATTAACGAATTCAATTCATGAAATAGTATAAGTGAAAACGGAATAATTAAAATGAAGGAATAATTCAATCTTCTGAGAAGCAAAAATATAAGAAAGCTTAACAATGAATGCATTCCAAATATCAAATATATTCCTTATTTTTGTCGTGAAAGAGTTCCAGTTGAATGACCGGAATTCTTTTTGTTTTTATATAAAGTTTTTACAAGGAGGGAAAGTTAAATGGCTCAAGTGACATACATTACCGAAGAAGGGCTTAAAAAGCTTAAAGCCGATCTCCAACATTTAATCTCAGTTGAGAGACCTGCCATCTCTAAGCAAATCGGAGAAGCAATTGAGAAAGGTGATATTTCTGAAAACGCTGAGTACGATGCAGCCAAAGATGCACAAGGAATGTTGGAAGCTAAAATTGCTATAATTCGCGGACAAATTGCGAATGCAAGAATCATTGACGGTTCAAAAATTGACACTTCAATGGTACAGATTCTTAATAAAGTAACCATTAAGAATCAAAAGAACAATGCAGTGATGCAATACACAATCGTCGGTGATCAGGAAGCAAACCTGAAAGAAGGCAAAATTTCTTTCAATACCCCCATCGCCCAAGGACTTCTTGGCAAAAAAGTAGGGGATGTTGTTGAGATCAAAGTACCGTCAGGAATTATACATTTTGAAATCATGGAGATTGCTATTTAATTTTAATCATCTTAAAATCTGATTGCAATGGCTGGTATATTTTCAAAAATCGCAAGCGGAGAGATTCCTTCATACAAGATCGCAGAAGACGAAAATTTCTATGCATTTCTTGATATCGCTCCCGTAGCCAAAGGGCACACCTTAGTTATTCCGAAAAAGGAAATCGATTATCTGTTTGATATCGATGACGAATTGTACATCGGGCTTCAGCTTTTCGCAAAAAAAGTAGCTATCGCACTAAAAAAAGCAATTCCCTGTCAAAAGGTCGGAGTTGTAGTTTTAGGACTTGAAGTTCCACATGCACACATTCACCTCTTACCGATGCAATCAGAACAAGATGTGAATTTCGCAAAGCCGAAGCTTCAACTAAGCAAAGAAGAGTTCTGTGAAATTCAGAATAAAATTGTCAAGGCTTTTAATTCATAAAGGAAAAGGCTGTGCAGATAAATTTGTACAGCCTTTTCTTTTATGAATAACTTTCCCCCCTTCCTCTATCCTCCATCCCTTTCATTCTCATTTTACACGATCCGGATTCTTCTTTACAAAATCGCTCCAATTTCGGAAAGATTTATCCGCAACCGGATTTTTTAATTGAAGATAATGGCAAACAGCCACAGCCACAGCATCAGTAGCATCCAGCTCTTTCGGCAATTCGCGGATACTAAATATATTCTGAAGAAAAAAGGCGACCTGCTCTTTAGACGCACTCCCCATCCCCGTTATTGCCTGTTTAACCCGCAACGGAGCATATTCAAAAATCGGGAGGGATCGATATAACGCAGCAGCCATTGCAACTCCCTGTGCCCT
>JAUZOB010000119.1 GCA_030706665.1 Bacteroidota bacterium | reverse complement strand
TCTGTCGAATGCTGCAGGTGCGCTTAATTTGAATTTCTCAAAAGGTTCACTAATGCTGATCGACGACCATATTAATCTGTTGCCCGACAATCCTCTCAGAGGTGCAAATCTTGATGAAATGGGACCACGGTTTCCGGATATGAGTGAACCGTATTCTTCATCGATGAATTCACTTTTGATGGAATGTGCAAAAGAAGAGAATATTCCTCTTCAAGTCGGAGTGTATGCTTCAGTTGCGGGACCGAATCTTGAGACGAGAGCTGAATACCGATATCTGAAAATGATTGGTGCTGACGCTGTAGGAATGTCTACTGTTCCGGAAGTTATCGTTGCAAAGCATATGAATCTTCCATGTGCAGCTGTTTCAGTCCTTACTGATGAATGTGATCCGAACAATCTAAAAAAAGTAGATATTGCTGACATCCTTGCTATTGCAGAAAAAGCAGAGAGATTATTAATCAAGCTTTTCCTTCGGTTTATAGATAAATTAGGAAATGAAAGCCTATAGATTCTTTAAACAGAATTTTCAGGTTAAACAAATCAGCCTATTTTTGCAGGCAATTTTCACCGTATACAGCGGACAATAAAAATGAGTAATAATGTACCGGCAACTTTATAAATTCAAAAATTAAAAATTTAGTACTATGCAAACAGCCATTATTTGTATATATGCGGTAACCTTGGCGTTTATTTTTATTTACAGTCTTTTCCAACTGGCTCTGGCACTTAACTACAGAAGAGATAAGATGCACGAACCGGAACCGATAAAACTGGATTTAGAAAAAGACGAAATACCCTATGTTACAATTCAGCTTCCAATTTTCAACGAGTATTATGTAGTTGATCGTTTACTGGATAACATCAGCCGGATGCAATATCCGAAAGACAGACTTGAAATTCAGGTTCTCGATGATTCTACTGACGAAACCGTTGAAGTTGTCAGAAAAAAAGTAGAAGAAATCAGACAACAGGGGATTGATATTGTTCATGTGCATCGTACTAACCGTTCCGGCTTTAAAGCTGGTGCGCTAAAGGAAGGTATTGAAATTGCAAAAGGTGAATTCTTCGCCATATTTGATGCAGACTTCCTGCCAGATGATGATTTCCTCATCAATACGATGGCCTATTTTAAAGATCCTAAAGTTGCAGTTGTTCAAACTCGTTGGGGCCATATCAACAAAGACTATTCAATATTGACTAAGATCCAGGCTTTTGCGCTTGACACACACTTCACCATTGAACAACGTGGCCGTAACAGTAAAGGTTATTTCCTTAACTTTAACGGAACCGGAGGTATCTGGAGAAAAGAAGCAATTTACGATGCCGGAAACTGGAATGCTGATACCCTTACCGAAGACCTTGACCTAAGTTACCGAGCTCAGATTAATGGATGGAAGGTTAAGTATCTTGAAAATATTATCTCGAATGCAGAGTTGCCTATTACGATGAGTGCAATCAAAGGGCAGCAGTTTAGATGGACCAAAGGCGGTGCTCAGAATTTGGTAAAAATATCCAAACGGGTTCTTCGCTCCAATGCTCCTTTTATGACCAAAATAAACGGGATCTACCATCTATTTAACAGCTCTCTCTTCGTCGTTGTATTTTTGATGTCCATATTAAGTGTTCCATTGTTTTACATTAAAAATCAAACGCACAAATACGATGATCTATTCAATTTAAGTGCTATCTTCTTAATGAGTTTCTTCATCCTTCTTTTCTACTTCTGGTTAGCTTACGACAAAAGAAGTCAGGGACGCAAAGCTTTTCCGGGATTCCTAATGCGATTCTTTGTTTTCCTGAGCTATGCAATGGCCTTAGGATTTCACAACACAATCGCTGTATTCGAAGGTTTATTAGGGATTCAAAGTTCTTTCTTAAGAACTCCTAAATTCAATGTAAATTCTAAGAAAGATAGCTGGCAAGGCAATAAATACGCAAAGAAAAAGATCAGTTACATCACCATCATTGAAGGATTGTTAAGTTTATATTTCTTAGCAGCTTTAGTCTTTGCTTTCATTTGGGGAGATTTTTCTTTTGCTTACTTGCACGTAATGCTATTTGCCGGATATACAGCAATCTTTATACTGTCTTTAAGACAATAATCGTTATTACAAATAAAGGCTTCTCTTTATGGAGACTAAAAAGCAGAAAACGAATTCGTTTTCTGCTTTTTTATTTATTCTCTTTCCTTACTCTTTTTATCGTTCTCTGCATGTAAAACTTTAAGCTGTTTTTATATTTTTGTTATCTCATTTATCAGGTAAAAAAATTACAATCGGAATCATCAGAATTTAAAATTGAATCTATTTATTAATTACGAGTGCAGCGTTGGTGAGTCATTTGAAAATAACAATCAGAAAATTTATTGAGTGGGCTTATATTCCATTTGAAAGATACGTTCCTGCACAGACTTTTCGTTATGGCATGTGCGGAGGTGCAAATACGACCTTAGATATCCTCTTATATTTCATCACGTATAATTTTATTCTAAAGAAAAAGCTCATTTCTCTTATTTTCATTTCTATCAGTCCTCACATTGCAGCATTCATGATTGTATTCCCGATCACTTTCTGTACAGGGTTTTGGCTTTCAAAATATATCACATTCACGCAATCAGACCTTCATGGAAGAATTCAGCTATTCAGATATAGCTTAACGGTCCTTGTTTGTATCTTATTAAACTATATACTGTTAAAGTTCTTTGTTGAATATTGCAGATTCTATCCGACCGTGTCAAAAATATTAACGACCATAGTTGTGGTTATTTACAGCTATTTCTCTCAAAAACATTTCACATTCAGAATGAAAAAAGAGAAGCCTCATTCGCTTCCCTGTAACTCTTAGTTTGATATTCAAATGCAGAATTCCATTTTTCAAACATTGAATAACATTATCCAATGATTAATTGGCATAGGGAATCGTAAAATAGAAAACAGATCCTTCCCCAATTTCCGATTCTACTCTGATTTCTCCACCAAGTAGATTTACAAGTCCTTTACAAATTGACAATCCCAAACCATTGCCACCGTAGCTACGGTTACTCGTTATATCGACTTGCCTGAATCTCTCGAATATTAATCTTTGATTCTTTTTTGAAATCCCGATTCCACTATCTTTCACAAAAAACTCAAGATATCCATCCAAAACATGGTAGCCAAATGTAATACCTCCTGAATGTGTAAATTTGATCGCATTATTAATCAAATTGGTCAGGATTTGTTTCAACTTAACCGAATCGGTTTCCAAAATAGATTCTTTATCTTCCAATGTTTTTATCACATTGAGTTGAAGCTCTTTTCCTGAGGCAGGTATTCTAAATTGGTTATAAATTTGAATGATTAGTTCATTCAAATTTATATTTTCTAAGTGAACAGAGAAAAGACCGGCCTCTATTTTAGAGATATCGAGAATGTCATTAATAATCGACAACAGTTGATTCCCAGACTTCTGAATCAGATCGATATACTGAGCCGATTCCTTCTTACCAATCCGATCATCGTTTAACAATTCTGAAAATCCCATAATAGAATTGAGCGGAGTCCGTATTTCATGCGACATATTTGCCAGAAATGCCGATTTCAACTTATCGCTTTCTTCAGCTTTCTCTTTGGATTTAACCAACTGAAGTTCATTTAGCTTATTTTCTGTAACATCCTTTTCTATAACCAGGTAATGAGTCACCTCTCCGGAAGTATCCCGAATAGAAGAGATTGAAACTGAAACCCAGTAAGAAGTGTTATCTTTTCTTTTATAGAGAAATTCGCCATTCCAGTCCTTCCCCGAAGAAAGCGAGTTTAATAGATCCTGATAGACTTTATCGGACGTAATTTCAGTTCTCAGAATCGGGTAAGAGAGATTTCTTATTTCCGAGAGCTTATATCCGGAACTTTCTTCAAAAACAGGATTTACATATTCGATCTGCCCTTCTTTGGTCGTTATCATTATCGCTACCGGACATTGTTCAACCGCTCGGGAAAGCTTTCTCAACTTATCTTCTGTCAAATACCTTTCAGTGTCGTCAATAAGATATCCATTTAACCCGATTAATTCACCGGTATCTGAAAATTTACCAATGATATTTTCGATTACATGCAGCAACTTTCCATCTTTTCGCAGACGAAGCATGTGATAATTTTCCAGCTTCCGCTTATCTTTTATTTCCCTGATTTTTTCTATCCGATCATTGATATTCACATATGTTTGTTCGAAATTATACCCAAGAGCTTCTTCTTTTGAGCTAAAACCGAATATTTTCAGGAATGCAGGATTACAGTTCAACATTCTACCATCTACGGAAGAAACAAAATCGCCGGTAAGATCTTCTTCAAAGATCATTTTATACTCTTCCCTGCTTCTCTTTAATTCTTCTTCCGAATTCTTCCTTTCTGTAATATCTAAAATAAACCCCTCGATCGCAATCACTTTCCCATTTTCATCATAAATACCGCATCCTTGCTCAAGGACCCATTTTCGATCACCATTAGCAGTTTTAATAATATACTCATCCTTAAATGAAGAGCGTATCCGAAGTACCTTTTGCCATTTCTCCCAAATGTAATCATAATACTCCGGAACTATTAAATCACTAAACGATAGCTTATTATTTCCAATAAGATCTTCCGGAGTATATCCACATAAAGCCAGACATCCCTCACTTACATATTCCATGGTCCATTGCTTGTCATTTCTACATCTGTATGCAAGTCCGGGTAAGTTTCCGATTAAGGTTGATAATTTGCGTTCACTTTCCTGTAATAATTTTTCAGCAATCTCTCTGCGTTTCTCTATTTCAATACGATCTAATGCAAATGAAATATCAGAAGCAAACTCACGGAGAAGATTTGTCTCATTATTATCAAAAAAATATGGAATAGATGAATAAAGGCATATTGCACCAATAACATTTCCAAATCGTTTCAATGCCAATGACATGGACGACCGATACCCTCTTTTAATTGCATCATTTTTCCAGGGAAGCATCAATGGATCGTTTAAAATATCATTACATACATAATAATCTCCATTCCGAATTGAATTTCCGGTAGGACCTAATCCCTGGGGGTTCTCTTTTACTGATATTTTAGAAGTTTTTGAAAGATAATCCTGTTCATTCCCTGCTTTTGCCACAGGAGTAACATGATTGGTTTCCTGGTCAATCAATCCGACCCATGCCATATGGAATCCGCCGGAACCAACGGCTATTTCACACGATTTATTATATAGATCATGTTCATTGTGTGTTCGCAGAATCATTTGATTCACTTGCCTGATAAATGCATACAATCGGCTTAAATTCCGTTCCTCTTCCTTTGTTGTTATTACTCCCTTATTTAATTGTTGAGTCTCAGCCATAAGTATACATTTAAAATGATATCATTTTTTAAAAATTTCGGGTACTAAAACTTAAGACACCATAAAGATTTATGCATTTCGATTTAATAAAATTAAAAAATTTATAATTCATACGCTAATTTCAAACAAATATCTTACATTCATCAAATAAGGACACTGTGCCGTTATATTTTTTCACATTACCATCTTTTCGATCAACACTTTTTTTTAAATTGCAATCCAATATTTTTGATTCATCTTATGAAAATCATGCGAAAGCCAGAATGGCTGAAAATAAAATTACCTGAAGGAGAAAATTTCCGCAAAGTTGACACAATCGTTAAAACACATGGACTGCATACAATCTGTTCCAGCGGCAGATGCCCCAACATGGGCGAATGCTGGGGAAACGGAACTGCCACTTTTATGATCCTGGGAGATATCTGCACCCGCTCCTGTAAATTCTGCAATGTCAAAACAGGCAAGCCGGCTCCGGTCAATCCGGAAGAACCGGCAAATCTTGCCAACTCCATTCATTTGATGCAATTAAAGCATGCAGTGATCACGTCTGTCGATCGGGATGATTTGCCT
This sequence comes from Bacteroidota bacterium, assembly GCA_030706665.1. Lineage (GTDB taxonomy): Bacteria > Bacteroidota > Bacteroidia > Bacteroidales > Prolixibacteraceae > JAUZOB01. The sequence goes on along the minus strand of JAUZOB010000119.1, from coordinate 3,319 downwards.
GATAAAGGAGCATCCTTCTGGGCTGAAACTGTTCTTAAAATTCGGGAACTTAATCCTGACACAACCTTAGAAACATTAATTCCGGACTTTGATGCAATTCCGGAACTTCTGGATAAACTGATTGCGGTTAAGCCTGAAATCATCTCTCATAACCTTGAAACAGTCCGTCGACTGACTCCGCAAGTCCGTAGTCGTGCTAAATACAATACCAGCCTTAAAGTCATTCGTTATCTTGCAGACAATGGCATTAACACCAAATCAGGGATCATGCTGGGACTGGGAGAATCGGAAGAAGAAATTTTTGAAACAATGGATGATTTACTGGAAGCAGGCTGCAATATTTTAACAATCGGTCAATACCTGCAACCCTCCCATGATCATCTGGATGTAAATCGATATGTAACTCCTGAGGAATTTGAACATCTGAAACAAGTCGGTCTCGAAAAGGGATTTAAATTTGTTGAAAGCGGTCCGCTTGTCCGTTCTTCCTATCATGCAGAAAAACAAATATAGAAAGCCTTACCATGAATAAAACAATTCAATTTGTCGATTGGGGCGTGCTGGATTATCAACAAGCCTGGGATAAACAGGAAGAGATTTTCTCAGCTCAATTGGAGCATAAGAAAAAAGGAGAACCCACTTCCAACACCTTAATATTTGTTGAACATCCACACGTTTACACTTTAGGGAAAAGCGGTGACGAGCACAATCTGTTAATTGCCGAAAACCTTTTAAAGAGGATCAATGCGACTTATTATAAGGTAAACCGGGGTGGTGACATCACCTATCATGGGCCGGGACAGATTGTCGGATATCCGATTCTTGATCTGGAGCACTTCAATATTTATCTGAAAGAATATATACATAAGCTGGAAGAATCAATCATCCGCTTTCTAAAGCTCGATTATGGCATTGATTCGCACCGATTGGAAGGAGCGACCGGGGTATGGCTCGATGAAGGTCCCCGACAAAGAAAGATCTGTGCCATCGGCACCAAAGCTAGTCGTTATATCACCATGCATGGATTTGCCCTCAATATAAATACCGACCTGAACTATTTCAATTACATCAATCCCTGCGGGTTTACGGACAAAGGGGTCACTTCAATTGCCAAAGAATTGGGTCACGAAATTGACATTGAAGATGCCAAAAGAAAGTTGGCAAATCGTTTTGCAGAGGTCTTTGAAGCAGAATATGTATAAAGTTCGCAACTATTTCTGATGATACTGACGGCAACATCTGAATTTGAGGTTAGCAAAAGAAGGATGTATGAGGGGATTAAAGAAAAGCCCCTGGAAAGATTCTTCTCTTTTCAGGGGCTTTTAAATATCACTTTTACGTTGTTGCTATTTTTCCTTTGCAGCACCGACTCTGCGAATACGATACGGAGTTTTATTCTGAGATTCAAAATAAGTTCTCATCATTACTTCTGCAAGCAATCCGATTGTAATGAACTGAATTCCGACAAGCAGCAACATGATCCCAAGCATCATTAAAGGTTTACCCCAGATATCATGTCCCATTATCTTCAACACAAGCATATAAAGATTGATCAGTGTGCCAATGAAGAAGGTGATAATCCCGATGCCACCGAAAATATGCATGGGGCGTTGCAGATATTTTTTCAGGAAAAGCATGAGCAATAGGTCGCTGATGACCCGAGAAGTACGTCCGATTCCATATTTCGATTTCCCGAACTGTCGCGCATGATGATGTACATCAACCTGAGTAATTCGGGCACCTTCCAGACTTGCCAATACCGGGATGAAGCGATGTAACTCGCCATAGATATGAATACTTTTGGCGGTCTCTTTATTGAATACTTTTAAGGTACAGCCATAATCCCTCATTTTTACTCCTGTAGAGTTCCGAATAATATAGTTCGCTATTTTACTGGGGATCTTCCTTAAAAACATCCCATCCTGACGATTTGCTCTGACTCCGGCGACCAAATCCCAATCTTCGCGTTCTGCAAGATCGAGCATCATGGGAATATCGGCGGGGTCATTCTGCAAGTCTCCGTCAAGGGTAACGATATATTCACCTTCAGCATAATCAATCCCTGCCTGCAATGCGGAACTCTGACCATAGTTCTTCTTGAGTTCAACCAGGATAAACCGATCATCATTCAACTTCTTTATTTCTTTAACGGTCCGATCAGTAGAACCATCATCTACAAAAATGGCTTCGAAATCAAAACCTTTTAGCGCTTCTAAAATACGCTGACCAAGAGGAGCAATATTCTGTTCCTCATTGTAAACACAAATAACAAGACTTAGCTTTTTCATTCAGTAACGTTATAAATCGTTCTGATTTAACTTATTTATTTCTGAAAACCCACTGAGTTTTCTTATTTTTACCGCCCCAAAAGTAAATAATTTTGATAATCGCATCCTATACGGTTTATGAAAAATATTATTAATTCTCTTGTTAATAACAAACGCCTTCCTTTAATCTTGTTTGTTACAGCCATAATTCTCTTTTCTGCGAATATCGGAGGAATGAGTATTTACATGCTCGATGAAGCGAAAAATAGTGAATGTGCACGTGAAATGCTGGAACAGAAAGATTTTGTGGTTCCCACTTTCAATTATGAGTTAAGGACCGATAAACCGCCTTTGCATTATTATTTCATGATGGCTTCCTACAAAATATTTGGAGTAAATGAATTCGGTGCACGCTTCTTTTCTGCTGTTTTTGGGGCCTTGACTGTTCTAATTACCTTTCTCTATTCCCGTCGTTTTATTAACAAGGAAACCGGATTATGGGCCGCAATCGTGCTTATTGCCTCCATCCATATGGTGTTGCAATTTCACCTTGCAGTACCGGATCCCTACCTGGTTTTCTTCTTCTGCTGGACACTCTTTCTCTTTATTGCCGCTTATAAAGATCGAAAAACATGGGAGGTATATCTGTTCTATGCTGCTGCCGGCCTGGGAGTTTTGGCTAAAGGTCCGGTCGTCGTCGCAATTCCGGGATTGGCAATCTTAGTCTTCCTGATCATGAAAAAGCAGCTAAACTGGCAAACGATTAAGTTTTTCAGACCTTGGTTCGGAATTCTCCTTTTGTTGGCAATCTGTCTTCCCTGGTATATTAAAGTCGGACTTGACACAAACTGGGAATGGACCAAAGGATTCTTTTTTCAGCACAATCTGGGTCGTTTTACGGGTGAAATGGAAGGGCATGGAGGAATCTTCCTCATTACTCCCGGTTACATTATTTTAGGTCTTTTCCCCTTCTCTGCCTTCATCATTCAGGCAGTCGCCAAGGGCTGGAAAGAACGTGAGAATGACTTTCTCTTTTTCAACTGGATTGCAGC
>JAUZOB010000118.1 GCA_030706665.1 Bacteroidota bacterium | reverse complement strand
AGGGCATGGAGGAATCTTCCTCATTACTCCCGGTTACATTATTTTAGGTCTTTTCCCCTTCTCTGCCTTCATCATTCAGGCAGTCGCCAAGGGCTGGAAAGAACGTGAGAATGACTTTCTCTTTTTCAACTGGATTGCAGCACTTTCTATCGTGCTGTTCTTTACCGTTTCCAAAACAAAATTGCCCAATTATACGGTTCCTGCTTATCCTTTCTTTGCAACACTTCTCGGTTATTACCTTGTTTCGCTTTTCACCGGCAATAAGAACGAAAAAAAGAAAGGATTCAAAGCCAGTAGCTGGTTCTTACTTATCTTTTCAATTCTTGTACCCGTGGGGGCTTATATCGCCTTCAGCCTTGATGAATCATTATTACCGGTACGCAACGTCGCATTTCTGCTTTTAATACTTCCGATTGGAATACTGTGGGCTTTCTTTAAATTTCAGAAATCAGAATACCGTCAGGCTGCAAAAATTACTGCTGCAACAACAATTCTCACCAGTCTCGTAGTTTTCTGCATCGCAATGCCGATTGTTGATCGTCAGAATCCGGTCATCAAGTGTGTAGAACAAGTTAAAAACTCATCTCCCATCGTATTCTGGGAGAAATACAATCCGGCCTTTTCCTTTTATTTGAAAAGACCTATCCGGGAATTAAAGGATAGCGTCGATTTTCGTAATTTTGTTGCAAACAACCCTAACGGGGTAATTATTACAACAACAAAGAAAATCAAAGACATCGATCCGAAGCTTGTATTAAAAACCGATACGGTTTCCAAAGGGAAAGACCTTTTTGAAACACCTGTCACGTTGGTCTTAAGGCCTAAAAGAATTAATTTACAATAATTTATTATAAAATAGACCTCTATTCTCCTATCGCGCGTTCGATCTGGTCTATAATAAATGATGCAAGGATCTTTTCAGAAGATATTATAAAAAGATCCGTCCTTAACAACACTATATTTGCTTTACCCTTTCTCTACCGTTCATCTACCTTTCACTTATCAAAGTGTTAGATGAACGGTAGGAAAAGGGTTGTTCAATGGAAAACAAATCCTGTACTTGCGATAGCTTTATTGTAGTCTTGTGAATAAATTGAGTTTCTGTTTGCTCAATGCAATAGAATTTATTGTTACAGGCCAGACTTGACAGATGAATTCTCTTAGATTATATACAATGTGTTTTTTCAAATGATTCTATCCTATCATTGACTTATTTGGGATTGCAGATGTAACTCTCCTCACACTCAAACTTATAGAAAAATACAATTTTTATTGATTGATTTGAATTATAAAGAAAAAAACATTGAAGACATCACTTATTGAACGACCACTTCATCGATTAACATCCAGGCAGGTTTACCTGCGCCGGCATGCCATGACGGACAAGTCTTCAGAGATTTTGCAACAACTTTAATATACCGGGCTTTCATCTTTCTAAACGACCGTTTATAAGTTTGAATCAATATGCGTCCCTGACTCGGAGGATAATGACTTTGTAACGAAGCAATTTTTATATATCTGAGTCCGTCATTTGAAAGATAGAACATAACCTTACCAGGAAGAAAGATCCATTCATCCGGTTGTTGTAAAAAGTTAGTATATATCGTTTTTACTGGTTGGCTTGCTCCGAGATCAATCGTTGCTTCCATATCCTGATTTTCAAATCCGAGCCAATTATAATGAGAATCCAGCACACCAAACCGTCCGTCGACCAATGCATGGGCACCTCCGACCGGGAATTTATTATTCCAGCGGGTAAACATGCGGACCCTTTTATTATGAGCCAGATTCTCGACATTGGCATTGCTGATATAATGTTTCACATTTGCACGAAAATCCTTCGGCGTATAACCATTTACATCCAGTTTTTCAATTCCCTGTTCCTCACATTCCCGAACAAATCTGCTCAAGCGTAATAACATCTCAGTATTCTCTTCAGGATGGACATTTTGGTTTTTCAGGAAACTCAGTCCAGGATACACATCTCTTAACGAGATCTCAAGAATAGCATACTCCAATGGAAGCCGCGCTCTTTTTACCCGTTGCAGTAAAACAGGATCGTCAAAAACACTCATCTCTGCTTTGTCAAACAATTCGGTATATTTATTGATCATATCAGGAGTCAGGAAACTGTTTGAACTATCAAAAGGATAGCCATAGGTGTCCAGCTTCTTTTCCGATTCTTCCAATGCATAATACATGACATCGATATACTGCCGGAGGTATGTGCCGGCAGGTCCGTAATAACCATTCAGGAAGTCATCCAGAATACTATTGAAATCAGCATTCGAATTCCATAATAATTTAGCAGTCAGATAGGATCGCAATTCATGGAATTCACTTACAGAATTTCCACTTCCTTCTTCAAGAACCATCTTGCAGTGATTCCGGGCAAAATATTGAAGATTTGGCTTCAAATTGTAGAAATTTGGGAAGGGTCCGATCAAACTTCTAACTTGAATCGGAATATCCCAAATCATTATATTTTGTGTCAGAGAGCGCCAATTTTCCAGATCTCTTCTAAATGTAGCACTCTCCGGATCTTCCGCAATCGGTTTACTCCGGTTTAAACCGGAAGTACTCATCACCACCAGGACATTTGATGCAGGTTTAATATTCCTGGGTGCTTGTCGTGTATACTGAGTTGCCAGCGTAGAAATAATTTTGTCCGGAAATTTCGAAGCAATCTGATTTACGAAATGAATCAGAGTCCCTGCATGGCCTCCGTATTTCTGGTCAAGAGCTCTGCATCTGCTACAGGTGCAGAATGTATTGTTATCATTGGGCGAGACAGACCAATATTTTGCAGATGGGTTCTTTCCGATCTCTGTCTGAAGACTTTTAGTAACGACGGAGATCAAATCAGGATTCGACAGACAAAGCTGGCCTCCACTAACCCTCTTTCCATCTATCTCGGCAAAATATTCGGGATGATTTATAAAATATTGCTGAACGGGAACGAGACGATTAAAAGAAAAGCCCCATATCCCCCACTCGTTTTCTGATGCCGAAGCATTGTCAAGCTTATGCCAGTCTGCATACTCCTGACTAGTTCTAGGATAAAGCGACGAAACCTCCCGATAGTTAAAAGTAGGCTGTTGTGTTTCATCAATCTGAGGAATACGTACTTTTCGTTTATGAGGGATCTCCACAGCATCCGGTGCAAACATTCGACATCCCAAATATTCTTCCAGAAAATAATAAACGGCATAAAGAGTCCCTTTGTGACTTCCTCCTGCTAATACCAACGTTTTATCTTCGGTATAAACTCTAAAACCATCTTCTTTGAGTTGTGGAAAGTCTGGACGGGTAGCCAGATTATTAAGATGAGAGCTCCGCCCGATTATGATTTCTTCCGGTTTATACCGAACTGAATCGGAAACAATGGGAAGAGTAACCCCGGAAACACGAGCCAGACTATACTGTAATTCCGATGCAGCTTTCTTTTCCATCTCATTAGCCCCTTCCGGAATGACAATTTTATATGGGCTTTTCCCTTGGTCCACTAATTTAAGCGTCCCAACAGAGCAAGATATAGAAATGATTATCAGACCGATATAATATATAAGCCGTAATCTTTTTTTCATTTTATTCTGGTAACTTTTTCAAGTTCGAAAGGTACAACAAAACCGTCATTAATAGGTGCTTTGTTAACAATCCATACTTCATCATTTTTTTAAAGTTAATCTTAAAGGTCGCTAAAAACAAAAGTTTGTCTGAAAAAACTGCCAGGATAGCTTTGTTTTGAATATTATTTCATGAAATACCTGGCAGGAAACTTTGATTTATAATTTACACTTATTACAGTAAAGGACTAGTAATCTAAAAGATAAAAAATATAACTGTTGATTAAAACAATCGTAAGTTATAGTTACAGAAATTTAATTCTTATAATTGCAGTGAAACATCTTGGAAAATTCATTTAACGCTTACTCATATGATTAAAAAGATTGTATTAGGGCTATTGAGTGCTATCTCTATTAGCAGCTTTGCTCAAAATAGTTTTACGATAAACGGAACAATGTCGGGCTCTGCTGAAAAAAAGATTTATTTCACAGTGCAGGAAGGCCGATCAGCTAAGACTGACAGTGTTGATCTTCAGAATGGCAAGTTCACACTTACAGGCCAGGTAAATGATCTTGCTGCAGTATTCATTCTTTCGAATAAAACCAGAGGCTACGATAACAGAATGATTTATGTGGAGAAAAATGACAAACTCACATTTTCCGGCGACATTAAATCTCTTTATAAAGCCAAAGTAACAGGATCTGTTCTCAACGAAGAATATAATAAATTCATTGAAAATACAGTTGATGCTAATCCGATTCGCATTGCTGCGATGGAAAAATACATTGGTCTGAAGAGAACTGGAGATCGTGATCCTGCGAAAATGAAAGAAGTTGAAAATAAGATGGAGCAATACGATAAAAAAATGACAGCTGAAGCAGAAAAATTCATTCGGAACAATACGAATTCAAAGCTGGACCTTTTGCTACTCCGAGATTATTTCATGTATTCAGATTCGAAACTTGAAGAATTGTTTAAACTTCTCAATCCCGCTTTAAAGACCAACTCTTCTTTTGCCAACGCTATTGAAACACAAATAAAACTTACAAGCATAAGCAAAATCGGAATTATGGCTCCTGACTTTACCTTAAATACTCCGGAAGGGAAACCGTTTACATTATCATCGTTGCGAGGTAAATTTGTTCTCATTGACTTTTGGGCTTCGTGGTGTTCTCCTTGTCGTGGCGAAAACCCCAATGTCGTAAAAGCATATCAAACTTTTAAAGATAAAAACTTCACCATTTTGGGAGTTTCTTTGGATAGTAATAAATCCAACTGGATCAAAGCGATCGAAGATGACCATTTGGCCTGGGATCACGTTTCCGACCTGCAAGGTTGGAAAAATGCAGTAGCAGTTCTTTATGGAATCTATTCTATTCCTTCGAATATATTGCTTGACAAAAACGGCAAGATCATTGCCAAGAACCTTCGGGGAGAAAATTTAATCAAGACTCTTAACGAGCTTATCAAATAGCACCAACGAATTTATTAGTAAGATATTGGAATATTTTTATTCATTCCAAAAACAGGACGATTGATGACAATCGTCCTGTTTTTTTTAATTTCACAATATTCGAAAATTCAAATCCACCATTTTTATTGTAATTTGGCCAGCCAATTTCACAGGGTGAAACAATTCCTGAAAGAATTATAATAATCAGCTTAAAAAAACAGATATTGGTGTGATTAATATTATGGATTTTCTTAATTAAGTCTCTTTTTTTGGGGATCACATGATATTTTCTTATTTCAAAAGAATAACAAATTGAATTTACGATTACATTTACTCAATTTTTTTAAGAATGGTATTGAAGAAGATTGATTTCCTGACTTTCGGCTTTTTAATAATAACCGGAATCCTCATTTTATGCGGAGGATGGCATCCCAATCAAACAGGGATGTTACTTTTAGTCAGGCTCCTCTCAATGGTTGGAGCAATAATCGTTATATACTGGCATTCAAAACAGGACAATCGTTTTACCGGATTACTTCGAATCGCGTACCCGTTAATTCTCACCGGATATTATTATCAGGAAACAGTCCATTATAATAAATTATTCTTTCAAAATCTTGATCCGGTCGTTTCTCATGTAGAAAGGATTATTTTTGGCTGTCAACCAAGCCTTGAGTTCAGTAGGCTGATGCCAATGAGCTGGTTTAGTGAACTAATGTATTTCGGATACTTTTCTTACTATCTGATTATAATAGGTTTTTGTATCGCCTTATTCTATCAGAAGTCTGAACATCTTACCCGATGTATCTTTTTAGTCACATCATCTTTTTTTCTTTTCTATCTAATTTTTGCAATCGTTCCGGTTTGCGGACCTCAGTTCTATTTTAGATATCCCTATAATGTTGTTCCGAATGGATATATCTTCGAACATCTGGTTCGATCGATTCAAGAATCAGGAGAACAGCCAACAGGTGCCTTTCCCAGTTCGCATGTAGGGTTATCGGTAATAATCCTTTTCCTTTCGGCAAAATATGCTTATCGATATTTTCTTGGGATTTTACCGATTGTAGTTTTTTTGATATTATCAACAGTATATATAAAAGCACATTATCTGGTTGATGTTGTAGGGGCGTTTTTAGTATTTCCGTCCATATTATGGATTAGCCATTTACTCTATCGTTATTTACCAGGAGATGGAGAATAAAATGAAGTATTAACCAACGAATTTTATTTTATGGGAAAAGTAATTATTAGCGAAGTAAAGACAAAAAAAGATCTTCGTAAATTTATATATCTGCCGGAAAAGATTCATCAGAATAATAAGAATTGGCTACCTCCTCTTTATACTGATGAATGGAAGATATTTGATCCTAAAAAGAATCCTGCCTACGAACACTGCGATACAATTCTGTTTCTTGCAGAAAAAGACGGAAAACCAGTGGGCCGAATCATGGGAATCATCAATCGTCTATACAACAATGGCCATCATGAGAACAATGGAAGGTTTTGCTTTATTGAATGTTATGATGACGAAGAAGTGTATGATGCACTAATTGCCTCCGTAGAGAATTGGGCAAGGGAAAAAGGGATGGATAATATTGTCGGACCATTGGCTTTTTCAGATAAAGATCCCCAAGGCTTTTTGGTTTATGGATATGATGATCCGGTTACCGTAATGGTAACAAACTGTAACTACCCTTACATGGTAAATCATATCGAGCGAAACGGATACTTAAAGAAAGTAGATTTGGTACAGTACCGATTGGATGTTCCGAAAGAGATTCCCCAGATATATAAAACGATCTATGAAAGAACCATGCAACGGGGATACGAAATTATCGAGTTCACTAAAACCCGTCAAGTCAAACCCTTTGTAAAACCGATCTTCGATCTGATTAATGCTACCTACCGCGATATTTACGGTTTCTCTCCACTGACAGAAGAAGAAGCAAATGAATTTGCCGAACGTTTTCTGCCGATTCTTGATGCAAATCATATAAAAGTTGTCAAGGATAAAGATGGAAAACTTGTAGCCTTTATCGTTTCCATGCCGGATATCAGCGAGGGGATTAAAAAAGCAAAAGGAAGATTATTCCCATTTGGTTTTATCAAAATCCTGCGTGCTTTTAAAACGACCAAACAGTTGACCCTATTACTGGGTTGCGTGAATGAGAATATCAGAAATGCAGGGTTGAGCGGGCTGTTGGCCTATAAGATCTTTGAATCTGCACAGAAATGTGGTCTTAAGATAATAGACAGCCACTTGGTTATGGAAGAGAATCATCGTATGCGTGCGGTGTTAGACCGAGCTGATGGGGTTATCTATAAGAAGTATCGCATCTTTGAGAAAAAGCTTTAATCAAGCTTTTTTCTCAAAGGCATAAATTGCAAAAGAGATTTATTAATTAGTTTGTTGTTCTCAATATTGAGAACAACATCATAAAACCAGATTGTTACAAGCGAAATCACGGTTCCATAGATTGCACCGAAAAATACGTCTCTTAAAAAATGCTGTAACATATAAACGCGGCTGAACCCTACCATAAAAGCGAAGAAGAATATAACAATTGCCCACCCTTTTCTTCCGATCCAATAAGCAAATAGAGTACAAACAGCAAAGGCAGTCATTGTATGCCCCGAGGGAAATGATGAATGCAAATAGGTATCGGCTCCGTCTACCCAGCGTGTCAGATCTGTAAGATTCAGCAGTAAAAGAGGCCTTGGTAAATTCGGGAAAAGTATCTCCTTAAATAGATAGGTAAAAAGAGCAACTAATCCTAAATCTGTCAGAAGGATTAAAGAATAAGAATATCTATAAAAGAGAAGCAATACTGCTACGACTACCCAGAAGCCACCTAATCCCAAATCTGTTATCGAATCAATTATAGGATCCAACCATGCTTTGGAGAATTGATTCAGCCATACCGTTGGCTGTGTTAAGGTCGTTGCGCATAAAATAACAGCCCCTGCAATTGCAAAACAAATTGTCAAAGACAAGAAAATAAGTAACGAGCTTATTCGTTTATTCAACATTTCTATTCTTTAAGAATTACCGGGAACAAAAAAAAACAAAATAAGCATTCAAATCAAGTATGAAGTATCAAATCATGCCGGTAATGATCAATCCTTAATGTAAGCTGGTAGAAATAATATTATTAAAAGTACTAAAATATACAATGCTCTTCCTTTATTTTTAAATTAAGAAAGATTATATTTCAAACCTGCTAAAACTATAACCAATCTCATATTAAAAAATGAAATACAAAGTATTCTTTTTCTTTTCAGCATTGATACTATTTACAGTACCAACATTCGGATCAAATTTTAACAATTCGAATACGAGTAATGATAATTCCAAAATTGCACAATTGGAATACAGTAATCTTGATGGAATGACTTTTCCATTAGAGGAGCTTAGTAAGAATAAAGTAAAATTTTACATTGCCGGTGGAATGGCTTTAGATCATTTTGGGTTGACCAGTGACAGATATGCATTCCCAAATTTGAATACATCTATTGATGTATTAGACCCTGAAATATCCGGAGGCTTTATTGTAAATCCGGCAGGAATGAGTAAGGATATTGCTCTGATACTTGGTTTGGATTACCAAAGAGTCAGTCACAAAAATTCAAATACAGATTATGAATTCAGATCCTGCAAATATTATACATACAATTTTAATTTCAATAAATTTTCAATCCCGATTAAACTTTCCGTTGACATTCTAACAATAAGATCTTTAACATTGTCCCTTCAGGGAGGCTATAAGTATATTTTATTAAAAGGGAACGATGAATATAACTCAAAACTGGGAATAGATCAATATTGGATTACTGGCTTCTTCAATTCATATGTTTATTCAGGAAACGGCACTCCCAGCTATAGTTATACCAACTTACACATCGATGGAGATAAATTACACGCCTGTACCTTAGGGATAAAGATTAAATCGCCTGATAAAAAGATGGCATTTGAACTTCAAACCGAACAAGTTTTAAATAAGGCCAATGCAAAGACTTCCCCCAATAAAAGCTCATTAACTTACAAAGGAGCAGATATAAAGGCTGCAATATATTATATCTTTTAAGAGGGAAAGGAGCTAAAACATACAGGGATTTACAGGTAAGTCGAAGATAGCAGATCGTAGTAAAAAATCCTTATAATTTCTAAATAAAAAAGGAGAGAGTGTTGTTAGAAACGCCCTCTCCTTTTTCATTAACTATCGGATTAATTACAATCCCAATTTTTTCTTAAGTGCTTTTGGAAGAGCATCCTTATGAAGCATGATTGACATGGTTTTATAGCGTACAAATGGTTTGGATGCATAAAAATATCCATCATACAGATTGTACTTGCCCCATGAGTTCTTAACCTTATAATAGAGAGTTCCATTTTGATCTT
>JAUZOB010000117.1 GCA_030706665.1 Bacteroidota bacterium | reverse complement strand
ATTGAGATGAGAAGAATAATCTGCACTCTTTTGTGTCTTCTGTTTATTTCGGGCACCTATGCGCAGGATCAAAAGAAACTTGCCTCTTTTGCCGGGAAGATGAATCAAATATTGGATGCGTTTGATTCTGTTATGACCCATTCAACACAAGGGATTGAACTTGTTAAATCTCATTATCAATTTATCAACAAGAAGATAAGGAGTCAGGAAATTCAAATTGTATACGGTAAATCTCTTCCAAATAGCTTCATAGGTGGTGCCGGAGTTCATATCTCTGCTGATTCGACTAAGATTGGGCTTGTCGTCGGTGATTTCCTTTTGGATGTCTATTCTACTAACCCCACACTTGCAATGGGAATGTTGATGTATGAGTATCAAAATATGTATGACTTTTACAACAACCGTAAGCTCTATCTGATCAGCTTGTCTAATATGATAGAACAAACCTATTTCAGTGTCGATGCCCTTGTGGTAGAGGCAATGTTTCTTAAGAGTTATTTTGGCGATTCATCCTCCTTATCTCCTCTTGAGAAGTATATTATAAATGATCTTAATTATAATATGAACGGTGCTGTATTTTTATTGTATAATACTGATTTGAACCTGCTTCATTCAATGTCAAATCTGGTACATTCGAATAAAAATCTGGAGGAAACATTGGAAGAATTTAAAGTAATGGGAAATGTGTTGATTGAAAATAAAAAATTTGAGGCAGATAAGGCGGATTGGGATAAATATTGCGATTTGGTAAGCCTGAGGACCTATGTATATTTCAGTAGTCAGGTCGTATTTGATATTTTAAAAATGAAAGGGAAAAAGAATATTACCCCATCGACCTTTAAGCTTCGTGATTATAAGGATGTTTATCAAATTGTAAATGCAATAAAACCAATAATTGATAGAAATAGTAAATACTTTAAAGTGGGAACGGAAATTCTAGATAAATACAATAAGTCATTTCAAATACAGAAGGATTGAATCCTGGAATCTGAATCCTAATTTGGTTATATTTATAAATAATTTTATCTGTTATGGCTAAAATTTTTACATCAAGACTTAATACCAAATCGATTTTTCAGATCGCTTTAGCTCTGATTCCGATAGCTCTTTGTGTATACTTCGTAAAACATGAAGGTTATCATCTCCGACAGTCTGTTGATCTGATGTATAATATCCCATGGTATTGGGTATTTCTTGGAGTGCTGGTAACTGTTCTTTATATTTTTGTTCACGGGAACATGTATGAGTCCAGCTTCCGGACAGTTGGTGTAAAGCCGACGTTTAGTTCTTCACTATTGTTGTCACTCAAACGGAGTTTTATCAGTGTATTCCTCCCTGCAGGAGGTATCTCCTCCCTGGCTTTTTTTACCGGACCGATAGAACAGCAGGGAATCAGTAAAACGAAGATTCATTTGTCGTCAACTGTATATGGCATTACCGGATTTGTGTCTCTTGCACTGATTGCTATTCCGGCGATTTTGATCCTTTTGCTGAAACATATGTTAGGGCGGGAACTTGTTATCACTTTCGTCCTTTTGCTTGTCATTTTAGTTGTTTCAATTGCTTTTATCGTATTCTTCCTTAAAAATAAGAGGATACAGCGTGCGTTATCAAAACGGTCTCCCCGTATTGGAGTTTTTTATGAAGAACTGAGAGAACAGAAATATTCGATCCCCCATTTCTTCTCCACTGTCTTTTATTCGCTTTTGATTGAATTGTGTGGTGTCGCCCATTTGTATATTTCGATGCGGGCTTTTAATATCAATGCAACGATCGAGTTGGCTTTGATTGGTTATGTAGTGGCGACTTTGATGTATGCATTATCTCCGTTTTTGCGTGGATTGGGAGCTGTCGAAATTACTCTTTCGCTTGTATTGATACAATATGGGGTACCTCAAATTCATGCAGTCTCCATCGCATTGCTTTATCGTTTATTCGAGTTCTGGCTTCCATTATTAACGGGTGCATTGAGCTTTGTCTCGCGTAAAGATCATCTTGTCTTAAGAATTCTTCCCCCGTTTTTTACATTGTTATTGGGGTTGGTCAATATTTTGTCGGTATTAACCCCGGCAGTTGCTTCCAGATTGCATTTTGTGCAAAACTTTCTTTCCGAGCAAGCCATTTATGCATCGAATTTTGCAGTAATCGTTTCGGGAATAATGTTGATTGTCTTATCTGCTTATTTGTTGAGGGGGTTTCGGAATGCGTGGCTGGCAGCGCTTTATCTTGCTGTCGTATCATTCGTCGGGCACTTGACTAAAGCGGTTGATTTTGAAGAGGCATTGTTTAGTTTGGTGATAATCGGGTTGCTTATTTATACCCGGAAAAGCTATAAGCTCAGGACTGATGAAAGAGTGACTCCTACTATGAGGTTCTCTCTTTTGGCAGGACTGGGATTTATCCTGATTTATGGTGTTTTAGGCTATTATCTGATTGATAAAAGGCATTTCGGAACCACTTATGACTTTGAACAATCAGTTATTTCTTTGATAGCTACCTTGCTCTTTATTCCCATGAATACACCGAAAACCGAATTTGCTGTCTGGTTTGTAGATTCATTGAGCATTCTTAGTGTCGGTTATCTGTGTGTGTTGCTGTTTGTCCTGGTGCGTCCGTTTCGTTATAAAACGCGTAGTCATAAAGATGAGCTTGAAGAGGCCCGGGCATTGCTTGAGAAGTATGGATCTTCGCAGCTGGACTATTTCAAAGTATATGCAGATAAAAATATATTCTGGACAAAAGACAGGCAAGGGTTTGTGTCTTTTAAAGTAGCTCATGATTATGCCGTGGTTCTTGAGTCGCCAATTTGTGCTTCACCGGATGAATTGCCTGAGATAATAAAGGCTTTTGATCGGTACTGTGAAAAAAATGGACTTAAGACATTGTATTACAGGGTTGATGCGGAACATCTAACGTATTATGAGCAGTTGAAGAAAAATTCAATATTTATTGGACAGGAAGGAATTGCCGATGTAGTATCTTTTAGCTTGTCAGGTGTCCCCAATCGTCCGATTCGAAATGCATTAAACAAAGCAAAAAATAACGGTTATACTTGCAATGTCATGACTCCGCCATTAAAAGAAGGGCTCATTCAAAAACTGAAAGCCGTATCGCAGGAATGGCTCGAAGTCTTTGATAAGAAAGAGACTGCTTTTTCTCAGGGAGTGTGGAATGCTTCGGAGATAAAGAATCAGGTTGTTTTTGTTGTTGAAGATACAGAGGAAAAAGTAGTCGCTTTTGCAAATGTCATTCCTGATTATGCTAAAGATGAAGGAACTTATGATTTGATCCGTAAAACGAAAGATGCCCCCAATGGAGTTCTTGACGTTTTGATTGTAAACATGATGGATTATTTCAAAGAACAAGGTTATAAATATATGAATCTGGGACTTGCCCCGTTGTCCGGATTAGATAAAGCCAAGAGCCTACCGGAGAAATCATTGAAATTTGCGTATAAGAATTTCAGGCAGTTGGATCATTATAAAGGCCTTCGCTTTTTTAAAGAAAAGTATGCAGTGCAGTGGCGGAATAAATATCTGATCTATAATAGCGATTTCGATTTGGTGCAATCACCTTTGATAATTGCAAAAGTCAGTAAGTATACTCCTTTCTGAGAACAATCTGAGATTTTACTTGTTCCTGTAAATCTTTGTGAACGTGAAAGGTTAAGTATGCAGTTGCATAACTGCAGATTTTCTCTGATTTGACAGAATAGTAAGAGTAAATACAGAATGATATGATCTTCGACCGTTTCTTCCGGGATCTTAAGAGTAAATCGCATACTCCGCGTTTCGGGGCACTTGATATATTGCAATATATTGGTCCGGGACTACTGGTAACCGTAGGTTTTATAGACCCGGGGAACTGGGCTTCAAATCTTGCTGCGGGAGCCGGCTTTGGATATTCTCTGCTTTGGATGGTTTCATTGTCAACTCTCATGTTGATTGTGTTGCAGCATAATGTAGCGCATTTGGGAATTGCAACCGGCTTATGTTTGTCTGAAGCGGCAACAATTCATTTAAAACCCGTATATTCTAAGCTTGTATTGTTTTCTGCAATTCTTGCATCTGTGTCAACTTCACTTGCTGAAATCCTTGGGGCCGCCATTGCATTAAATATGCTCTTTAGCGTGCCGATGAAAATTGGTGCTATTCTGGTTGTCGCTTTTGTGTTGATCATGCTTTTTACAAACTCTTACCGCATGATTGAGAAATGGATCATCGGGTTTGTGTCAATTATCGGTCTTTCTTTTATCTATGAGTTAACGTTGGTAAATATTGATTGGGGGGCTGCAGCCAAAGGATGGTGTGTGCCGGCATTTCCTAATCATTCAATGCTTATAATCATGAGTGTTTTGGGGGCAGTCGTAATGCCTCACAATCTTTTCCTGCATTCGGAAATCATTCAGAGTCGTCAGTGGAACTTGAAGGACGAGAAAGTAATCAGAAAGCAACTCGACTATGAATTTTTTGATACGCTCTTTTCGATGCTGATAGGTTGGGGTATAAATAGTGCGATGATCCTGCTGGCTGCAACGACATTCTTTAAGAGTGGCCAGTCTGTCAGTGAACTATCTCAGGCAAAATCATTATTGACTCCGATGTTGGGGCAGAGTGCTTCATTTGTATTTGCGCTGGCACTTCTTTTTTCTGGTATCGCATCATCCATTACATCCGGATTTGCAGGGGGAAGTATATTTGCCGGACTATATGGCGAACCTTTTGATATGAAGGATAATCACTCACGAACCGGAGTTGCTATATCGCTTATTGTTGCACTTCTGGTTATATTCTTTATCTCAAACCCCTTTAGCGGGTTGATAATCTCTCAGATGATATTGGGAGTTCAACTACCGGTTACAATCTTTTTACAGATAAGATTGACTTCATCTGTGAAAGTTATGGGGAAATATGCGAATAAACGCAGGACCAAGGTTTTGCTTTATCTTATTGCAGGGATTGTAACCATACTCAATGTGGCATTTTTTATCCAGACTATCTTTTGTTGATTCTGTATCGGATAAGGTACCTGATAGGGAAAGTCTTTGAATTGTTAGGGATGATATCAATCCCTAACAAGATTTGTTCATTGTGGAATGAAGCCAATTCTTACAGCCCAAAATTGTAATGCATTCGTGAAAGACCGAATCGGCCTGCTATGGAACAATTACCTTAATCGCTCCCGGCAATACCTTGAATTCAAGCTGATCTTCAACAACAGATGGCTCACCGTCAATCTGAAGTGATAATCTTTGTCCGGGGAAATGAACTGTAGCATTCTGTGAGTGGACTGTCGTAAAGCCTTCCAGTCTCGGTTTGCCTTTAAACAAGACGCAGATCGCAACGAATATTGCTTTTAGTCTGCTCTTGGTGTCGAGAATTACAAAGTCAAGCAATCCGTCATCTGTACGTGCATTCCGATCCAGGCTGATGTTGTATCCGAACTGGCTGCCGTTTAGTGCAGAAAAGAAAAAAGCATTTACCGGAAAGGCATTCCCGTTGACCGAAAGATGTACTTTGGGAACAGAGAAGAAAAACGTACTTCTTATTGCTGAAAAGAAGTAGCTAATGAATCCGTGACGTTGCTGATAGGCATAATCTTTAATCACGGCAGCATCATATCCTAATCCTGCATTGCTTAAGAATATTTTGTTGTTCGCAGTCCCTACATCTAATAAGGTAGTCTTTCCGCGAATAATCATGTCAAGATTCTTTTTAATGTTGAAAGGGACCTTAAAGTGGCGGGCAACGCCATTTCCGGATCCTACCGGTATAATGCCAAGTGCAGTATTCGTATTTACAAGGTGGGAAGCAACTTCGTTGATGGTGCCATCACCACCGGCGACAATTACAGCATCAAAGTGATGATCCAATGCCTCTCTAGTAAGCTCAGAAGCATGACCTCCGTGGAGAGTATGCCTGATCTCATATTGAATTTCAGTTTGACGGACTAAATTAGAAGAGATAAACTTCTCAAGTGAAGTGTTCTTTCCATTTCCTGAAATCGGATTTATTATAAAGAATAATTTCCTCATGCTCACCTTCTAACTTAATAATAACCTCTGGGGTTGCTTACTTGTTTGTGATATCTTATACAACAAAAGTATGCATTGTGAACAAAAGGTGTCAATAAAAAATTGTAAATAATTCTTATTTGGAGTTGAGAACTCCTGTGCGGAATGGTTTAGCTATTGGTTGTTAAATAATTGTGAAAACAAAGTTGGTGATCTCTTTAATTCAGGACCCCCTTATTTTGTTATCGGAAAAAAGATAATTTTGTGGCGCCTTTAAATGATGAAGGCTTTTAAATAAAAGACAATTTAGACAATAAAAATCATAATTTCTTATGGCTAACGTAAATAAAGCAATGCTGATCATCCTTGACGGATGGGGAATCGGGAATGGTTCAAAAAGTGATGTAATTGCCAATGCAAAGACTCCTTTTATGGATTCACTGAAAGCCTCTTATCCGAATGCTCAGCTTTTAACTTCAGGGGAAAATGTAGGACTTCCTGACGGACAGATGGGTAATTCAGAAGTCGGGCACTTAAATATCGGTGCCGGCCGTGTTCTTTATCAGGATCTTGTCAAGATTAATATCGCGATCAGAAACAAATCTTTATGGAAAAATCCTCAGATTCTGAAAGCTTACAATTATGCCAAAGAAAATAACAAACAGGTTCATCTGATTGGTCTGATTGGACCTGGCGGGGTACATGCATTAAGTGCACATATGATAGCTCTCAGTGAAATTGCAACAGAAATGGGCTTGGAAAAAGTATTCGTCCATGGTTTAACTGATGGCCGCGACACTGACCCCCGTTCCGGTTACGGTTTCCTAAAAGATGACATTGAACATCTTGAAAAGACAAATGCCCGTTTCGCTTCAATCGTCGGTCGTTATTACGGGATGGACCGTGATACAAACTGGGATCGCGTTAGTCTGGCTTATAATATGTTGACCAAAGGAGAAGGGAAATATACAACCGACCTTTTGAAGTCTGTACAGGAATCATATGATGACGGAGTTACCGATGAGTTTATTAATCCCCTTGTGGTCGTTGATGAGCAGGGTAAACCGCTAACAACTATACAGGAAGGTGATGTCGTAATCTGTTTCAATTACCGTACCGACCGTTTGCGTGAAATGACTCAGGTCTTTACTCAGGAAGACCATCCTGAATTTGGCATGCATACGATTCCGCTCGAATGGTATACCATGACAAATTATAAGTCTGATTTCAAAAACGTAAATGTTATCTTCGATAAAGATAATGTCAAAAATACATTAGGCGAAGTTGTTGCAAATGCAGGATTGAAACAAATCCGTATTGCAGAGACTGAGAAATATGCTCACGTTACCTTTTTCTTCT
The DNA here is from genome assembly GCA_030706665.1 of Bacteroidota bacterium. GTDB lineage: Bacteria > Bacteroidota > Bacteroidia > Bacteroidales > Prolixibacteraceae > JAUZOB01. The sequence goes on along the minus strand of JAUZOB010000117.1, from coordinate 2,060 downwards.
CAGGAGGGCGTGAAGAAGAATTCCCGAATGAGAGCCGCATCCTGGTTTCATCTCCGAAGGTTGCAACTTACGATTTACAACCGGAAATGTCAGCTTTCGAGGTAAAAGATAAAATCGTACCTGAATTGAAAGCACAATCTGCTGATTTTATTTGTTTGAACTTCGCGAACGGAGATATGGTTGGTCATACCGGATCGTATGAAGCCATTACAAAAGCTGTACAGGCTGTAGATGGGTGCGTTAAGGAAGTCGTTACTGCTGCAAAAGAGGGCGGTTATGATGTGATAATCATTGCTGATCACGGAAATGCAGATAATGCGGTTAATGAAGACGGATCAGAAAATACTGCTCACTCTTTGAATCCGGTTCCATGTATTTGGGTGACCGATCGTAAAGATGCAAAAATTAGCGACGGCATCCTTGCTGACGTTGCTCCAACGCTTTTGACTATCATGGGGTTGCCGGTTCCGGAAGATATGACCGGAAAAGTATTAATTGGCTAAGTTCCCGAATTAGAATTGCGTAATGGTATTCTAAATGATTTAACGAATCTTTTGAAAATAGATTTCTAATAAATTAACAATGAGGGTGTTCTAAAATTCAGGACACCCTTGTTTTGTTTAAGCATTTGTAATGCCCGGTTTTTATTATGACATATTCTGAATCTTCATTGTTCGTGAAATTCTTGCCTTTATGTTTTGTGGAAAAGATTCGCCCGATGTTCCTGAAACGATAATGTTGCATGGCTGTTTACTGCAATGTAGGCTTCTCTGAGGGAGAAGCATTTAAATTATTTTCCCTGTTGCTATTCCTCGTAAGAAATGAATATGAGTTAAATTTATTGTAAATGAGAAATGCATTTTTTGAGTTGATTTGCTTATATTAGTATTAATTCAAAGCAAGTAATAGAATGTTGAGACAACTGATGTTGCATAAATTTGAGAATAGAGCATAAAATGATTCAAATAGATAATACAATAGTAAGTTTTGATGTCCTGGAAAAATATTTCCTGTGCGATCTGAAGCAATGCAAAGGGATCTGTTGTGTTGAAGGTGCTTCAGGTGCGCCTCTAACAGAAGAAGAGGCAAAAATAGTTGAAGATGCCTATCCGGAAATAGAACCTTATCTCCCCGCAAAAAGCAAAGAGGAAATTGCGCTTCAGGGATATTCTGTTATTGATCAGGATGGTGATTTAGTGACTCCGATCATTAACGGAAAAGAATGTGTATATGCATATGAGGATAAAGTCGGAGTTACGAAGTGTGGAATAGAGAAAGCTTTCCTGGATGGAAAAATCAGTTTTAGAAAGCCGATATCCTGTCACCTTTATCCGATCCGTATTACGGAGTATGAAGAGTTCGATGCGGTGAATTATGAGCGAATTGAGATCTGTAAGGCAGCAAGAGCCTGTGGCCTTGCCGAAAGACTTCCTGTTTATCGATTCCTCAGAGAGCCGCTGATACGCAAGTATGGTGAAGAATGGTATGCAAAGCTTGAAATTGCGGCTGAGGCCAATATCTTTTAGTGAAGTATTCGGTCTGATGCTATCATGTAAATTGGACTGAAATGCGATGAACTGAGTGTGCTCTTCAGAAAATAAGCACGAATTGGAATACACATACGAGTTTCATACGGGCTTTATAGACAAATTATTGTCGGGGAAAATCAATCTTTACAAGGTTTATAAGCCGAAATCGGAGCATCTGAATTCTAAAATGCAGTTTTTTTATTCTCCAATATACTTTTCCACTGCGAAGAGTATATTAGAGAATAATTTGTTTAAGTGGCAGTGTGTTAGAGGATAATGAAAAATATCTCATGGAAGGGTGATAATATTCCTTTTCGGGTTGTCCATGGTGTGAGAGTTGTAATGATCAGAAATACAAAGTGTAAGTATTAAATGCAAACATATCGATTAGTTTGAATGTTAAAATAGCTTAAAAAGTTTTATTAAAAGGAAAGAGTCTTTACATTTGTGCACGCTAAAAGCCCGGTCAGTAGCTCAGTTGGCTAGAGCACGTGACTCTTAATCTCGGGGTCGAGGGTTCGAGCCCCTCCT
>JAUZOB010000116.1 GCA_030706665.1 Bacteroidota bacterium | reverse complement strand
AAAGATTAAATGTGGAAGGATTTGGCTGCTTGCAACCACATAAAAAAATGCTAAAAACGAATCTCCGATTTTGTTTCTATGCGCTTATATGTTTTCCCTCCACATTCATTATCCATCGATCTATGAATTTAAGGATGCAATGATTACAAATGATCCTTTCACTCAAAAGCTCGACAATTTATAAATTGATAATAATGTAAAACGATATAGCAATGTGGAAATTTTATGCACTAATGTCAGCATTATTTGCGGCATTAACGGCAATTCTTGCCAAAGTAGGAATCAAAGGAATAAATTCAAATCTTGCAACTGCCATTCGAACGACGGTTATACTGGGCATTACTTGGGGAATTGTGATTGCTTCAGGGAATTGTCGGGAAATAAAAACCATCACACGGAATAATTTGATATTCCTTATTCTATCAGGGATAGCAACAGGACTCTCCTGGCTATGCTACTTTAAAGCGATTTCGTTGGGAGCGGTATCCAAAGTTGCTCCTATCGACAAATTAAGTGTAGCAGTCGTAATTATTCTCTCTGTTTTTCTTCTAAAAGAACCCAGCGACCCGAAAGTCCTTATAGGCGCAGGGCTTATAGTTGCAGGGTCAATTGTTATTTTGTTATAATATTCTCAGCTTACTCGCAGGTGCAGAAGGAATATACTTCAATTCGATTTGATAATTTTTATAAGTTCCCTGTCGCTTTCGTTTTAAACTTTACAGTAAATCTTCTACGAGTTGTATTTTATTCTTCCTTCAATGCAAATTCAGTCCCTTATTGTATTTTTTTGCAATCGAACTAATATCTCATGAACCTTCTAGTTCATTAGATTCCTACTCATTTACTCATCTATAAAATTAAGAATAAGGACAGAACAACCTTTCTTTTATCAAATTGCTTTTTTAATTTTGTAAAAACCAAACCCTAATGCTGCTTTACTATGGAGCCTCCTTTCAACTTAGAAAAGACAATCACAAGATTAACCAATAGTGAGGAAGATGCATTAGATGAACTATATAAACATTTTTACCCCAAACTTTATTATTTCTCAAAAAGCTTCCTAAAATTTGAAACGGACGTTGAAGATGTCCTTCAGGAAGTTTTTGTAAAAATATGGATCAACAGAGAAAACATCAACGATTCATTAACCTTTAGCTCTTATATCTTTACAATCACTAAAAACGCACTTCTAAATCATCTTCGTTCAAAATTAAAAGAGCAGTCTTTCAGAACCGAACTTGCAACTCAGGTCATCTCCAGCGAATTTACATGGCAAGAGTCTACAGACTATAATGAAATACAACAACAGGTCAATAGTCTTATAAATTCATTACCAGAGAAGAGACAACAGATTTTCCGTCTAAGCAGAGAAGAAGGACTTTCAAACAAAGAAATTTCCAAAAGATTAGGGATCTCTGTAAAAACAGTAGAAGATCATATGACTCATGCACTGAGATATTTAAAAATTCATTTAAAAGAAGCAGGAATTGTCTCTTTACTCTATTTTTACCTGTTTTTATAATAAATTCCCACATCCGTTCTTTAACAGATTTTTCTTCTAATTTCAAATTTTACGTGTGCAAGTCTACTTCTTTTGGCATTTCTAACTTAAAACTTTCACATTAGTCTTTCATTTAATCTTTAGGGTTGTAAAAAATTATTTTTTCCTTCACATGAGCAGGGGTACATGTTCTTTTTGGTGTATTAATACTAATTAAAAATAAAATGGAAAAAATCTATAAAAAATATTTCAACAACTCGTGTTCCCCGGAAGAATTCGCAGAGATTCTCAAACGATTTCAGGATCCAACCCGGGAAACAGAGATTGTGAATGTTATGGTTGAAAATTGGAATAACATTCAAGATGAAGAAAAACTGATGCTTACCAATCAACGGTTATTAGATAAGATTCACCAGAAAATTGCAACGAAAAAATTACAAAAAGGATCTTCTAAAAAGAACTTCTCTCTTATTGGGATGAAAGTTGCAGCCATCTTAATTGTCGCCCTATTAATTACATCCATTATCTGGACAAACAAACAATCACATCCCAAGCTGGAAAATATTTCGCAAGAAATATCAGCTCCTTATGGAACAAAATCCAAACTAACCCTTCCCGATGGATCAACAGTATGGCTTAATTCCGGAACGAGAATCTCCTTCTCAAAGAAATTCGAAAAAGAAAGGAAAATTGACCTTAAAGGCGAAGCCTTTTTTGATGTTGTAAAGAATGGTACGCCATTTTTAGTTAACACAACCAATGGAGTCATTGAAGTTTTAGGGACAGCTTTTAATGTAAAATCTTTTGACAGTGAAAAATTCGAAGCCACATTGGTTCGAGGTTCTATAAAGCTGAGGAATCACGATCTCAATCAAGAAGTAATTCTTTGTCCAGGGCAACAGGCCACAATCAGTAATAACAAAAAAATCTCAGTAATATCAGTTGACACAGAATTATACACCTCATGGAAAGACGGAAAATTAATCTTTTATCATGAGCCGCTTTCTTCTTTAGCCAAACAATTGGAACGTTGTTACAATGTAAAGATCACATTGAATGATAAAAAGATTGAAAATCTTGAATTTACAGGAACAATAGAAAAAGAATCATTCAGTGATATTTTGCAATTACTTACCAGAACGACCTCAATTAAATATACATATGACACTCAAAACCAAACATTCATAATTAATAGCAAATAAAATATTCACTAAAAACAAAGTATATGGATAAATGAAGGAAGAAATTTAAACTAAAAAGAAGGTGAGAAATCCCCACTTCCCACCTTCAAAAGAAAATTCAATTAATCTTAACGACTTAATTAAACTAATTTGTAAAACTATGAAAAAAAAGCAATGTTCACATAGCTTTAGGTTGTTGTGTTACCCTTTTTTTAAAAAAATGAAACTAACTATTCTACTGCTAACTATCACCGTTTTCAATAGCTTTGCAACACAGAGCTACTCTCAGAACACAAAATTCACCATTGTCCAGAACAATGCTATGCTTGAAAAAGTATTAAAAGAAGTTGAGCAACAAAGTGAATTTCGGTTTTTCTACAATGAAAAAGTAAATGTCGAAAAAAGAATCAATATAAATATCCGGCAAAAAGATATTCATGAACTGTTAGACAAGATATTTCAACAAACCGATATCAGTTACGAAATCATCGGTCATCAGATCGCATTATTTCCCAAAATTGCAGGAAAAAAAAACACTCCTCAGCCTCAACCCATTGTACAGCCTCAAAAAAAGACAATAACAATTAAAGGTAAAATTACTGGGAAGAATAACGAAACTCTTCCCGGGGTATCTATTCTTGTAAAAGGAACAACACATGGTGCCGTTTCCGATGAAAATGGGTATTATACAATTGAGCTACCGACAACCGAATTAAAGAATGCACAATTGGTTATCTCCTATGTTAGTTATTTACCTCAAACGATTCCTGTTCACAATCAAACTATTATAAATATAATCCTAAAACCAGATATTAAAGAATTGGATGAAATTGTGGTTTTAGCATATGGGGCACAGAAAAAGGTAGCTGTGACTGGAGCAATCAACACCGTGAGTACTAAAGAACTCACAAAAAGTTCTTCAGCAAATTTAGCAAATGCTTTAGCCGGGAAATTAGCAGGATTAACCTCTATGCAAAATGGGGGTGGACAACCAGGGATGGATAATGCCACTTTATATTTACGAGGAGCTGCTACTCTAAACGATAATAGTCCACTGATTATGATTGATGGGGTTCCGCGAAGTAATATCAGAACACTGGATGCGAATGAAGTTGAATCAATATCTATTTTAAAAGATGCATCCGCAACTGCAGTGTTTGGTGTTCGGGGAGCAAATGGAGTAATCCTGATTACAACCAAACGTGGCGCAGAAGGGAAAGCTCAGCTAAATCTAAATGTCATGCAAAGCTACACCTCCTTTACTCGCGAACCATCACGTCTCCACTCGACAGATTATCTAAAACTTAGAAACGAAGCCTTTATAAATGATGGTGAGGGAGTTCATTATTCTGATAACGTAATAGCAAAATATCAAAATCCACTTGCTGGACTTGACCCTTCTGATCCGGACTACGCCACAAAAGCAAATATTCGCAAATACATGTATCCAGACCACAATTATTATAGAGAGTTAATTCGTCGTTACACTCCGGAAACAAGAGTTGATATGAATATCTCCGGAGGGACAAAGCAACTTTCTTATTTTACGAATGCCTCATATCTACATCAAGGAGGGAATTTAAATACAGAACCCAAATCTCTTTTGGGATATGATCCTGCTGCTAAAATGGATCGATTTACGTTTCGCTCAAATCTTGACTATAATATTACAAAGTCACTTTCAGCATTTCTGAATCTTGGAAGTTATATTGAAAGAGTAAATATGCCAAGTGCATCATTGTACGGAGGAGACACCAACTGGATGATGACAGACCTTATTTATCAGGCCCAGACGATTCTTCCAATTACTCCAGGCCCAACTACAATTGATGGGTTTGGTGTTGCTCCAGGACAAGTAATTGATCCGGGATATTTGGATCGAACATCTTTTGAAATTATGAACCGGAAAGGCTTTCGAAAAGATACACGTTCCAACCTGAATTCATCGTTAGGGGCTACCTGGGATCTGAGTAAGTTGGTAACTCCCGGATTAAATTTAAAAGGAATGATTTCTTATGATTCATATGCCGGCACTTCAATGGATGGAGCAAAATCAGAACCTCTTTACCGACTCAACATTGATTACAACGCAGATCAATTGACCTATTTCAATACTCGTCCCGATGAACAACCTCTTATTGTAAGTAAGTCTTCAAGCTCAAATTTCTTAATCAACTTACAAGGATCCGTAAATTACAATCAGAAATTTGGTCTACATGAAGTAGGTGGAATGATTCTGGCACAAAGAGATTATTGGAATGTAACGGGAGGATCGTCAACAACCCTTATTCCATATAATGTAATCGGGATGGCAGGACGTGCTACGTACGCATACAATAATCGCTATTTTGGTGAATTTGATATGGGGTACAATGGTTCTGAACAATTTGCACCAAATCATCGTTTTGGTTTCTTCCCTGCCTTTTCTGCCAGTTGGGTACTTTCAAATGAGCAATTTCTTAAAGATAATTCCTTTATAACAAATTTAAAACTGCGAGCATCCTGTGGGAAAGTCGGTAATGACAAAATGGGTGGCCAGCGCTTCTTATATCTGGATCATACCGAAATGTCTGCTAATGGAAATACTTTAGGAAGTTTAGGGAATGAGAAAGGGCAAGGGCAAGGCCAATGCGTAGCTGAGGGATTAAGAGGTAATCCTTATTTATCCTGGGAATCTTCCATGAAAAAGAATTTAGGAGTTGATTTCCAATTTTTCAAAGATTTAAGTGGATCTTTTGATTATTTCAAAGAAAATCGAAGCAAAATTCTTATCAGCCGCAATACGGTTCCTGAATTTCAGGGTGTTGATCTAAGTTATATCCCATACCAAAATATGGGCATTGTATACAATCGTGGATGGGAAGCTGTATTAAACTATCAAAAGTCGATTACTAAAGATTTTTCATTTGCAATCAGAGGCAATTACAGCAACAACCATAATGTTGTTAAATGTAGCGATGAAGTTTTACGAGACGAAACATACGTTTACAGAACACGAATAGAGGGTCATCCCCTAAATCAATGTTGGGGATACATGATTAACTGGAAAGACAAAGGAGGCTATTGGGTTTCAACAGATGAAATTAAGAATAGCGGACTGACATATGGTTTTGGTGCATCTCCCCGTGTTGGTGACTTTAAATATATCGATCAGAACGGAGATAAAGTCATTGACGAAAAAGATCAGGTTCCAATTGGTTATTCTACTATCCCACGAGTCAATTATGGGGCCAGCCTGGACGTGAATTTCATGAATTTTGATTTCTCCATATTCTTTCAAGGGGTTGGTAAATATTCAAGATATTATAACGGTCCCGGCGTAGTGGAATATACCAAAAACGGGACATATTTTGATTACACCAGAAACGCATGGACCTTAGAGCGTTATCTCAACGGCGAAAAGATAACTTATCCGGCATTGAGTACTCATGCAACCTCTAATCACGTTCCCAATGATTTCTTCATAATGAATCGTGCCTTTACCCGATTGAAAAATATAGAACTGGGTTATACTCTTCCCAAAGAAGCACTACGTGTTATAGGAGTAAGCCAGATGCGTCTTTCAGTAGGAGGACAGAATCTTTATGTTTGGGACCATTTACGCATGGGACACCTTGATCCTGAAAACAATAGCAGCGATGGATACCCTTCCACAAAGATGATAAATTTCGGTCTAAAAGTTACATTCTGACAACTATTAAGTAAAGCCATGGAAAAAAAATACATATACATCTTATACATAATCTCGGCATTATTTTTCTCTTCTTGTGCCGATGATTTAAATATTGCACCGCAGGGATTGATTTCAGACAAAGAAATCTTTTCAGACAATGACAAGGTATCTGCCTATCTGAATAGTTGCTATGATAATTTACCCACCAAAGGGTTAGGATACTTTAATGTTTGTCGGGGACCCGTTGTATGGAGTGATGAAGCATGGGACGCAAATCTTTTGACAATTAGTAATGACCCTACTGCATTATTTATCAACGGCTCAAGTTCTGCAAGCCGCTACCCAATTATTGACATTTCCGGAGGAGATGATTGGAATTATTGGGAAAGATATTGGGGTTCAATTCGTACTTGTACAAAATTTCTTGCCAAAGTAAATACAGCTACAATTAAAGATGAAAAAGATCGGAAAAGATGGACTGCAGAAGCACATTTACTTCGGGCTTTTTATTATTCTGAATTATTAAAATGGTATGGGACCGGATTACCGATTGAAAGGGAAGAATTTGATTTCACAAGTAATTTTAAGGATGTAAAAAGATCATCTTATCATGATGTGGTTAAGTTCATAATTGAAGATTGTGATGCTGCCTTGAATACCACTGAGTTACCGTGGAGAATTGTTGATGATTATGAAGCAGGACGGGTTACAAAGGCGATGGCAGAAGCAATCAAGTCAAGGATGATACTGTATGCCGCCAGTCCACTTTATTGCGAAGGGAAGAATAATTGGGAAGAAGCATATAAGATCAATAAGGCCTCTCTTCAAAATTTAAGAAACAACGGATATGATCTTTATAAAACAATAAATTACCCTCAGACCTATCTTTCTCCTGATGCGTTTTTACCGAATGAAGGTGCAGCTCTATATAATGAATATTTCAATCAAGTTATGAGTTATAGCCCGAATCCAGTTGACAGAGAAACTATTTTCCAATGCAAAAATTTATCATTTGCAGACCAAATATGGAATGTTGACGGTATCGGTTGTCAACATGGAGGGACCTTCCCCACTCAAGAATTAGTTGATGCCTACGAAACTAAAAACGGCATGCCTATCTTAAATCTGGAAAAACCTTATAAAGATGAAGAGCACAGGCAACCTAATTTGAATTTAGACAACACAATGTATGACGAAAAAAACCCTTATGAAAACAGAGATCCAAGGTTTTATGCGTCTATTTATTATAATGGGTCTAAAAGAAATTCCTATTGGGAATTTGATGAACCTGCAGAATGTTTTGAAAATTATCCTGCTTCTCAGGGAACAAGAACCAGAATTATTGCAACATGGGTTGGAGAACCTGAAACAGGACTATCAAATGACAACTATGCTACCCGTACCGGATATTATATGAGAAAATTCTTACATCCTTTTGCAGGAGCTGATAATCCAATTTCCGGGGCAAACTTCAAGATGTTCCGCTTGGGAGAAGTAATATTAAATTTTGCAGAAGCTGCAGCAGAATACAATCAATTAGATGAAGCAAGAGATGCTGTGAATGAAATTCGACGTAGAGTCGGAATGCCAGATCTACCTACAGGATTAAATAAAGATGAACTTATCCTTAGAATTAAGAATGAGCGTAGAGTAGAGTTAGCAATGGAAGAGGATCGATTCTTTGATATTCGTCGTTGGCAGAATCCTTCCGGAGATCTCTCTGCTACCGAAAAATGGGTTACTGCGATGGAAATACATCCTGATGGGAATGGAGGTTATACATATACCCGTCGTCCTGTTCGGAATACAGAACGCAAATGTTATTCCAATAAATTCCTGAAAGCTCCTATTCCAATGAATGAAGTGAATAGAATGAAAACTGCAACAGGTGAGAATTGGCAAAATCCAGGATGGTGATATTTAAATTTTAATTAAGAAACTATGAAATACAACATAAGCACAAAAGCATTTTTACTACTGATCATTTTTTATATGTGTTCATTAGGAGCAACTCTAAAGGCTCAAGATCAGGATCCTTATTTAAAAGGTATAGTAAATGATGAGTTTGGAAAACCATTGGCAGATGTAGTAATTACCTCTGAAAACGGTAAAAATCGTACATTCACGAATGGGAAGGGAGAATATTCTATAATTGTAAATGATGGGAGTAACTATCTTTCGTTTTCATTTATTGGTTATGCCGAAAATAAGATTTCGATTAAGCAATCTAACCAAATTAACGTAACCCTTAAATCAGACGCACATAATCTTAACGAGATTATACAACTTGGATATTCTTCTCAAAAACGCAGTGAATTATCAGGATCAGTCTCAACAGTAAGTGGAGAAGAACTAAAAAAATCCCCAGTTGCCAATCTCTCCATGACTTTTGATGGCCGACTTTCCGGTCTGTTTACTCAAGAAACCTATTCTGAATTAAGCCGTGCCAACACTGATCTCTATGTAAGGGGAATCTCTGGCGCCAGAGCAAATGGCCCATTAGTCATTATTGACGGAATCATCTGTTCCTATTCAACGAATGAAACACTTGAATATATCACTCCAAGTGAAATAGAATCAGTCACCGTCTTAAAAGATGCTTCTACTGAAGCACTCTATGGGATCCAGGGAGCCAATGGGGTTATTGTTATCACGACAAAACGAGGGAAAGAAGGAAACCTAAGAATTAGTGGCCGATTTGATGAATCGATTCAACAAGTTACGACCCAACCCTCTTTTTTTAGTTCGTCAGAATACGCAGAAATGAGAAACCAGGCAGCAATTAATGATTGGGAACAAAATATCCCTTTCACAAATGAACAAATTGAAAACTATCGCTCTGGAACTGACAGGAAATTATACCCCAATACGAATTGGTATGATATGTTTATGAGGAAATTTGCCCAAATGCAACGTGTAGGGGTAGATCTTCAAGGAGGGAATGATAAAGTTCAATATTTTACAGATGTAAACATAATGCATCAAGGAAGTCAATTCAAAGATGACCACCCTGAATATGATTGTAACATCAATTCTATCTGGACAAATTTCAGATCAAATGTTGATATGAAACTTAACAAATATCTCGGAGCATATCTCCATTTAAGCGGAAATATCAAAAGAGAAAGAACACCGGGCGGTGGTTT
>JAUZOB010000115.1 GCA_030706665.1 Bacteroidota bacterium | reverse complement strand
TGAACGCTGTTTACAATTTCGGTAAATTGGGGAATAAACGAAGGAAGGTCTACTCTTACCATGCCAGGACTAATACAGGCGTTCGCTTCGGTTGCCATCATTCCTGTGATAATTAGACCAACTCCACCCTTTGCAAGCTCTTCGTGTACATTTTTAAGTAATGGTGTAATGACGCCATTCTCAGCACCGCCATATTCAAAGGTCGCACTTCTTACCAAGCGGTTTTTAACAACCAACTTCCCTAAGGAGATTTGCTCAAAGATCTTTTTCATTGCAAAACCTAATTTGTTGTATTCGCACTGTAAATTTAAGATGTTTAAATGTAATTTCACTGTTACTTTCTTTGTTAATATCTGTATGCTTCATGCAGGATTTCTGATCTATGAACGCAGATATACTTTAAATGCAACATTCGTTAATACTAACTCCATAACTTCACTATATCAAAACCTAATTTGGAAACTCTCTCAGAAGTGATTTAAGCATGGTCCGGATATCATTTCGATATACAAACCACGTCTGAACCACGTACGAAGGACGAACGAAAGTAGGCTTTGCTATAGTGAGGTTCCCTTTTTGATACCTCGAAAGCATAGCGTTGGCATTGTCTTTAAAATAAAAGAGGGTTTAAACCATATTGGCAATGGTCTAAATCCTCTTTGGGGTGTGTCTTTTATATTGGAAATTAAATGATCATCCCGGCGGCTACCGTTTCATTAGTGGCTTCGTCAATAAGAATTACACTTCCGGTAATGGTATTCTTGCGATATTCATCAAAGAATAATGGTTTGGTCGTTTTTATTGAGATGCAGGCAATGTCATTCATCTTTAATTGCTGACAGTCGTTCTCCTGTTCAAGGGTGTTGATGTTGACCTTGTATTCGATTTGGCGAATCACACATTTTGCTTCGCTGGAGGTATGGCGAATGATATATTTATTGCGGGGCTGCAGAGGACGTTCATTAAACCAACATACCATCATGGTGATTTCCTGTCCGATCAATGGTGGATTCTCACTGCAAACAATCATATCACCCCGGCTGATGTCGATATCATCTTCAAGGGTAATGTTGACTGACTCACCGAATCCGGCTTCCGGAAGCGATGTTTTATATTGATCGATGGTTTTGATCCTCGATTTGAGTTGAGAGGGAAGTACCAGTACTTCATCTCCTTTATGGAATACTCCCCCCGATATTCTTCCTGCATATCCCCGGTAATCGTGAAAGGCATCGTTTTGCGGGCGAATCACGTACTGAACCGGAAAACGTTTGGACGTAAATTCCCAGTCCTTTTCGATCTCAATGGTTTCAAGCAGAGAGAGCAGGGTAGGACCGTCATACCAGAACATCTTCTCTGAAGGATCGACCACATTATCTCCCATTTTGGCACTGATCGGAATAAAATGGGCATCTTCGACCCCAAGTTTTAAAACCAGGGTGTCAAGCTCCTGACGAATGTTGTTGAATGTACTCTTATCATAGTCAACTAAATCCATTTTATTCACACAAAAAACAATGTGTTTGATGTTGAGGAGCCAGGCAATATAAGTGTGCCGGACAGTCTGTTCCAGCACGCCGTTACGGGCATCAACCAGAATCAGGGCTACATTGGCTGTTGAAGCTCCGGTTACCATATTGCGGGTATATTGGATATGCCCCGGAGTATCGGCAATGATAAATTTGCGGCGAGGGGTTGCATAATAGCGATAAGCAACATCGATGGTTATTCCCTGTTCTCTTTCGGCCCTCAGTCCGTCAGTCAGCAGCGACAGGTCAATTTCATCTTTGCCTCTTCTGCGGCATGATTCTTCCAATTGATCCATCTGATCTTCAAAGATCGACTTGCTATCGTAAAGCAAACGGCCGATAAGGGTACTTTTCCCATCGTCGACACTGCCTGCCGTTGTAAAACGCAGGAGTCCGCGCTGTGGTTCTATCTCGAGTGTATCTACAGTTTTCATGTCTTTCGGATTAAATGATTTAGAAGTATCCCTCGCGTTTACGGTCTTCCATGGCAGCTTCCGAACGTTTGTCATCGTATCGCCCACCGCGTTCCGTGATTCGGGATGCTGCGATCTCGGAAACGATATCTTCAAGGGTATTTGCGGTTGACAGTGTTAATCCGGTGCAGGTAATATCTCCGATCGTACGGCAGCGCACGTCAATGTCTACGACCTTTTCTGCGGGCTTTAACTGCATGAAAGGAGCGAAGGCAAGCCATACTCCGTCGCGGTTGAATGCTTTGCGGTGATGGGTATAGTAAAGGCTTGGCAGTTTGATGTTTTCGCGCATGATATATTGCCATACATCCAATTCGGTCCAGTTACTGATTGGGAATACCCTGAAGTGCTCGCCCATGTTTTTACGTCCGTTGAAGATGTTCCATAATTCAGGACGTTGATTTTTAGGGTCCCACTGTCCGAATTCATCCCGATGCGAGAAGAATCTTTCTTTCGCCCGTGCCTTTTCTTCGTCACGCCGACCGCCTCCGATGGCTGCATCGAATTTCAATTCTTCGATCGCGTCGAGCAGGGTAACAGTCTGAAGTTTATTCCTGCTGGCATTGATTCCTTTTTCTTCGGTTGCACGTCCCTGATCGATTGAATCCTGCACTTTACGGACAATCAGCTGCGCTCCCACTTCTTGTGCAAGTTCATCCCTGAAGGTCAGGGTCTCTTCAAAATTATGCCCCGTATCGATATGCATCAGAGGGAAGGGGATTCTGGCAGGGTAGAATGCTTTGATGGCAAGATGCACAAGGACGATCGAGTCTTTCCCTCCGGAGAATAAAAGTACAGGTTTTTCAAATTGAGCTGCAATTTCGCGCATCACATAGATGGCTTCATTCTCGAGCTCGTTGAGATGTTGATTGTTTATAGTAATCTTTGCACTCATAATCAGTCTTTCCTGGTCTTGTAAGATTAAAATTATCCCTTTTGAATTCTTCTTATTGTTTCGGTATAAGAGATATCAGCGAGAATTAATTTCTATTTTATGTGCAGTCCGCATTCTTTGCCCGAATTATCTTCCCACCACCAGCGACCTGCCCGGAAGTCCTCTCCTTCGCGGATTGCACGGGTGCAGGGAGCACATCCGATGCTTACAAATCCTTTGTCGTGTAATACATTGTAAGGAACATGATTTTGAGAAATGTATTCTTTGACTTGCTCCAGTGTCCAGTCGAACAGAGGATTGAATTTGACCATCTTGTGAACCTCGTCCCATTCGACAGCCTGCATGTGCTGTCGGCCGGTCGACTGATCAGCACGTATGCCGGTAATCCAGCATTCCATTCCCTGAAGAGCTCTTTTTAACGGTTTTACTTTACGAACCACACAACATTCTTTCCGATTTTCAATGGAAGAATAGAAGCTGTAAGGTCCTTTATGACTTACCAGTTCTTCGACGTCCCTGGATTCGGGATAAAATATTTCAATCGGTTGATGATATTGTTCAAGTGTCTGACTGAACGTTTTATAGGTTTCTTCAAGTAGACGCCCTGTATCGAGGGTGACAACTTTTATCGGAATTTGATTTGAAAAGATAAGATCGGTTATCACCTGATCTTCCAGTCCAAAACTGGTTGTAAAAACAATCTGCCCATTAAATCGAAGAGAAAGTTTTTTTAAACTCTCTACAAGGTCCTTTCCTTCCAGTTCCCGACGAATATCTTCAATCATTGTAAATCTATTTTATTGACAGGAGAAAGTATTGTCTGTTTATTCCTATGGTTTGAAAATAAGCGATCTATCAGGTCTTTCTTCTCTACCCAATACATCACATCAAAGAAAGCAGACAAAATACGGATGTGCAATAAGCCTGTTTACCCAATAGCGTAGGTCTTTATGCGTATTTTCCATATTTTTGGTAATCTTTATATCAATTAGCTAATTTCTGTAATGATGAAAAGAATCTTTATTGTTCTGTTGTTTGCCCTTATGACCGGTGTTGTTGTTAATGCCCAGCAAACACAGAGACCCGGTCCGCAACCGGCTCCTGAGACCGGAGAGAAATTTAAGATTGGAATAGCCGGATTTACTTTCTCAAAATTTGATCTTGATAAGACATTGGAAACAATGCAACGGGTCAATGTCCATTATCTTTGTATCAAAGATTTCCATCTTCCATTAAAAAGTACTGATGAACAGATTGCTGCTTTTCAAACAAAATTAAAAGAAAAGGGAGTGACTGGTTATGCTGTTGGACCTATCTACATGAAATCAGAAAAAGAGATTGACGATGCTTTTGAGTATGCTAAACGCGTGGGAGTAAAGTTAATTATCGGTGTGCCAAACTATGAGCTTCTTCCTTATGTGGATAAAAAAGTGAAAGAGTATGATTTTCATTATGCCATTCACCTTCATGGTCCGGATATTAAAATTTACCCTGATGCCGAAGATGTTTGGAACCATGTAAAAGATCTTGATCCACGCATCGGAATGTGTCTGGATATTGGGCATGATACCAGAAATGGGAAAGATCCGGTAGCTGATTTAAAAAGATATAAATCACGCGTCTTCGATATTCACATTAAAGATGTAACCGGAACTACCCGACTCGGATATTCTCTTGAAGTCGGACGGGGAGTCATTAATTTTCCCGCATTTGTCAGAATGTTGAGAAAAGTGGGTTATACTGGCATGTGCAGTTTGGAACATGAAAAGGACATGTCAGATCCATTCATGGGGATTGCTGAATCAATCGGATATTTTAGAGGGGTGATTGCAGCAACAAAATAATAATTTGCTTGTAGACAAATCCTGAACTTTAAAAAGTAGAGACTGTCCTTAAAGACAGCCTCTTTTCATTTAATATGGCAATCTTGAAGAGTATATCTTGAAAGAAATTCTGAGTATTGAGATTCGAAGCCAGCTTATCTGGGTTGATATTTCATTAAAAGTGATGGCTTTTCTTTGAACGATGTAAGTTCTTCTTCCCTTGTTAACGTAAAGCTGTACTTCAATTTGCTATATTTGTAAGACCTAATAACTATTTTGCTTACTTATAACTAAACTTTATATGTTGCTACGGAAATATCTATTTTTAATCCTATTATTGACTTGTGGTTTTTGCAAGGCAGAAAATCAACCTCAATTATCTTCCATCCAAAAATTAACACATCGTCTTCTTCCAACTCAGTACCAGCATTTCACCTTCAAAACAATTAATTCTGAATCTGGCAAGGATATTTTTGAGATTGAAACGAAAAACGGAAAGGTCATAATAGGAGGAAATAATTATAATTCGATGTCCGTTGGCCTTAATTATTATCTGAAGTATTTTTGTCTTACTTCGGTTTCTTGGAGTGCTAATGATCCGATTGAACTTCCGGCAACTTTGCCTGTCATTACTGGAAAAGTTCATAGAGAAGCAAGATGTAAAAATCGTTTTTTCCTGAACTATTGCACATTTGGCTATACCATGCCTTGGTGGCAGTGGAAAGATTGGGAGCGTTTTATTGACTGGATGGCTTTAAATGGAATCAATATGCCTTTGGCCATTACCGGACAAGAGGCTATATGGTACAAAGTCTGGACAAAGTTAGGGTTGACGGATCAGGAAATAAGACATTATTTTACCGGTCCTGCACATTTGCCCTGGCATCGAATGTCAAACCTGGATTATTGGGGGGGGCCATTACCCAAATCATGGCTTGATAATCAACTGATGTTACAGAAAAAGATAGTTTCCAGAGAGAGGGAACTAAATATGACACCGGTATTGCCAGCTTTTGCTGGTCATGTTCCCGCTGCTTTGAAAAATAAATATCCTAATGCCAAAATATCCAGATTGAGCGAATGGGGTGGATTTGAGGATAAATACCGAAGTTCTTTTCTTGATCCCTTCGATCCTCTTTTTGCTACCATTCAAAAGGAATTTTTGCAAGAACAGAACAGACAGTTTGGAACGAATCATATTTATGGCACAGATCCATTCAATGAGTTGGTTCCGCCCAGTTGGGATACAACCTATCTGGCAAATGTTTCAAAAACAATTTATGAAACGATTCATCAGGTAGATAAAAATGCTTCATGGCTTCAGATGGCTTGGTTGTTTTATTCTGATAGCAATTCCTGGACCAAAGAACGCATAAAGAGTTTTCTCTGTGCAGTTCCGCAGAATAAGATGATTTTATTAGACTACTTCTGTGAAAATGTCGAGATATGGAAAAGAACGGATTCATTTTTTAATCAGCCATTTATTTGGTGTTACCTGGGAAATTTCGGAGGTAACACAATGATAGCCGGGAATCTGGCAGAAGTGGAAAAGAGAATGGAAAACTCTTTCTCTAATGCCGGGAGAAATATGTGGGGGGTTGGTTCCACTCTTGAGGGATTTGATGTAAATCCGCTTATGTATGAATTTGTGTTTGAGAAAGTCTGGAGCAATGGAGCAACTAACGTTGACGAATGGAGTAAAGATTGGGCTAGAAGAAGGTGTGGAAAAGATGACCTGAATGCAGTGAAGGCCTGGCAATTACTAGGTAGTAAGATTTATGTGAGTCCGGCAAAGTGTACGGAAAGCACCTTGACGAATGCTCGTCCGGCTTTAACCGGAAACGGAAATTGGACCACTAATAATCATATTGATTATGACAATCGTGAATTATTAGAAGCCTGGGGCTTATTATTAAAACACAAGGGAATAAATCGTTCGACTTATAAGTATGATGTTGTGAATATTGGAAGACAAGTGTTAGGGAACTATTTTACTTGTTTACGCGACAGTTTTGCTAAATATTATACAGAGAAGAACTTACCCATGATGAGACAAACATCGAAACAAATGTTGAATCTGTTGGATGATTTGGAAAGCTTATTGAATACTCAATCTTCGTTTCTATTAGGAAAATGGCTTGATGATGCAAAAAGAATGAGTATTAATAGTGAAGAACGTAATTATTACGAACAGAATGCACGGAATATTATTACTACATGGGGAACAAAATCACAAAGCCTGAATGATTATGGCAACCGAACATGGGCTGGATTGGTAAAAGGGTATTATAAGGTGCGCTGGAAAATGTTTATGGATGATGTAATAAAAGCCGTTGAAGAACACAAGTCTTTTGATGAGAATGCATTCAATGAATCTGTTACATCGTTCGAGTGGAATTGGGTAAACCAACATGAGGTATATAGCAACAAGCCTCAGGGAGATCCGATAGTAATTGCGAATCGGTTGTATGAAAAATATGCACCTCTTATTCGTGTTGTGAATACGAAATAAGTTCTTTTTATAATAAAAAATCACGTCAGATCTGCTTTTATCTAAAACAGATCTGACGTGATATATTGATCTTATTTTCTTGGATTAGGAGAAGGGAAAAGAACAGCGTCTTAGTCTGTTGTTGATCGATTCTCTTATCTTGAAGAATAATAATTGCTGTATCGTTTAGAACATTAAGCGGGTACCATGTTTCAGGTCGCCTCCCAATGCTTCCGGATTAGAGATTACAACGCTCTCGACTCCATTACGCATTGCACTGAATCCGTTGTCCAGCTTTGGAATCATTCCTTCTGTGATGACTCCGGTTTCTTTGTATTCCTGAAATTTCTGGTAGTCCAGTTCACGAATCACTGAATGATCATCTTCGGGATCTGCCAATACGCCTTTTTTCTCGAAGCAGAAGATGAGTTGCACGCGGTATTTCCGGCTTAAGGCAATCGCTAATTCTGATGCGATAGTGTCAGCGTTGGTATTTAGCATGAGGCCGTTCCCGTCGTGTGTTAATGGAGCTATAACCGGTACCACGCCCTGGTCAATAATTGATTCCAACTCGCGGGTTGAAACGTCAATTATATCGCCGGCAAAACCATAATCAATATCGACTACGGGTCTTTTCTTTGCACGGATAAGGTCCATATCGGCTCCGGTAAGTCCGATCGCATTGCAATTGAGTGCCTGTAGTCCGGCTACGACCTTTTTGTTGACCAATCCGGCATAGACCATGATGACGACTTCAAGCATTGCTTCATCGGTGATCCTTCGTCCATTGATCATTTTGGTTTCGATTCCAAGTCTTTCTGCCATTGCAGTTGCAGACTTTCCTCCACCATGTACCAGTAGTTTGTTGCCTGAGATCCTGCTGAAATCAGCCAGAAGTCTTTGAAGAAGTTCAGGTTTCTCTACTACTTTTCCTCCTACTTTAACGATTGTCAGTCTTTCCATAAACGCTGAGGTTTTTCGGGAACGCAAGTTACTAAAAAAGTTGATTTTTGAACCGGAGATATTTAACCAAGACTGAAAAAGCTTGTTTCCCAGCCTTGGTCTCATTCCCTTTTCATTATGGGTTTTTCTTCCCGAAGGAGGAATATTACAGGTTCTTTATTTTAAAATATCTGTCTCTCCCTTGATTACAGGCTTTCGAGAATTCTCTTTAAAACACATTGTGCAGAGAATACGCGATTGGCTGCTTCAGGAATGACAAGTGACATTGGGCTTTCTATTACTTCGTCGGTAACAATCATGTTTCGGCGAACAGGCAGACAGTGCATGAAGTATGCATTGTTAGTCAGCGCCATCTTTCGGCTGTCGACTGTCCATGCTCTGTCTTTTGAAAGGATTTCTCCGTAATGAGAGTAAGAAGCCCAGTTTTTGGCATAGATAAAATCAGCTCCTTCGAATGCTTTGTCCTGATCGTATTCAATGGTTGCAGTTCCTGCGAATTCGGGAGCCAACTCATAGCCTTCCGGCTGAGTGATGACTACATCATAACCTGCAGCCTGCATCCATTCTGAGAAGGAATTCGGAACAGCCTGGGGAAGTGCCAGAGGGTGCGGTGCCCAACTTAAGACTACTTTCGGACGTTTTACTTTTTTGTATTCTTCAATGGTTATCTGATCGGCGAATGCTTGCAGTGGATGGCGTGTTGCAGCTTCCATGCTGACTACCGGTACTCCTGAATATTGGATGAATTGAGACAATATCTTTTCCTGATAATCATCTTCGCGGCTTTCAAATCGGGCAAAAGAACGGACACCAATGATATCGCAGTAACTTCCGATAACAGGAATTGCTTCCAGAAGATGTTCGGTTTTGTTTCCGTCCATGATTACGCCACGTTCAGTTTCAAGTTTCCAGGCTCCCTGATTGACATCGAGCACAATGGGGTTCATCCCCAGGTTCAAGGCTGCTTTTTGGGTGCTTAGTCGAGTCCGCAGACTTGAATTAAAGAACAGAAGGATCATGGTCTTATTTTTCCCCAGATGTTGATAGCCATAGGGGTTCTTTTTAATCTCTAATGCTTCCTGCACTGCGGCATTGGGGTCAATGATGTCTTTGACCGATGTGAAATGTCTCATATGATGATTTTTTATTCTGTTATTCGTTTATTTTTTAAATAATTAGCACCCGATGGGTTGGTTGGCTTCGGGACTAATTATAGGCTAAAAGCATCTGTTTTGTTTCAGGTCTGAGTGATTTAATGTTCCCCGGACAGAAAGAATTGAATTCTGCTAACTTGGCCTGATTTGTCCGTTACCTATGACAATCCATTTATAGCTGGTCAGTTCTTCAAGTCCCATCGGGCCCCGGGCATGGAGCTTTTGTGTACTGATGCCGATTTCCGCACCGAGACCGAATTGTGCCCCGTCGGTAAAGGCCGTTGAGGTATTGGCATATACGGCAGCTGCGTCGATCAGGGATAAGAACTTCTGAACTTTGGTGTCATCAGTGGCAATGATT
>JAUZOB010000114.1 GCA_030706665.1 Bacteroidota bacterium | reverse complement strand
TTGCCCCCTTGTTGTTACGGGGTTGATTTCTTGATGAACCGATGAAAATCTTTACAAAAAATGAAACCGCTTTTCAGAATCTTTATCGGAATAAGAATGACCTGAAATTCTTTGCCTATCCAAAATCCGATTCCATTTATCTTTCGGATTACACATTGAATGATTTTCTAAAAGAATCGAATAAAAGTATTCAGAAAAAATTTAACTCTGCGACAATATTCAAACTCACATAACGCAAAACAATGCCCGGAAGATTGTCGCCGAATTCCAGCACATGAATTTTGTTATGAATTGCAGAAAAAAGTTCTTCCAAAACAGCAAATCATGCCATATCCAATGATCAATTTAATAAAATTTCTTTAAATAATTGTTTAGCTATCAACAAGAACTGCCAAGAAATTTATTCAGAAGTTAATTCTAAAATATACAATTGGCATTTTTTCGACCAACTGCAGTATTGCTGAATATTTTTCTAATTTTGTGCTTTTAATTTAAAAAAGCGGATTTGTATATGAAAGACGTCATTGCACCAATTCCGAGGGAAAGAATTCTGGCAGAGTTGACTCCTGACAAATTGATGAGGAAGACTAATAAAGGTGCTAACGAAATTTACATCATTACAGCACACGATTCTCCAAGTGTCATGGAAGAAATCGGACGCATCCGTGAGATTACATTTCGTAATGCCGGAGGTGGTATAGGAAAAGAGAGTGATATTGATGAATTTGATATATGCCCCAAACCCTATAAACAACTTATAGTTTGGGACCCTGATGCGCAGGAGATACTTGGCGGATACCGTTACATCATCTGTTCAGAAGCAGAAAAAGATGAGCACGGAGTCGTTCAACTTGCGACCACCGAGTTATTTGATTTTTCCGAGAAATTCAACAATGAATACCTCCCTTATGTCATCGAATTAGGACGCTCTTTTGTTCAACCCATGTACCAGTCAAGTAAAGCAGGCACTAAGGCTCTTTTTGCTTTGGACAATCTATGGGACGGACTCGGAGCGTTAATTGTCGATCATCCGGAAATTAAATATTTCTTTGGGAAGGTGACCATGTACACCCACTTCAATCAAGAGGCACGCGACATGATCCTGTATTTCTTCGAAAAGTATTTTTCGGATAAAGAGAATTTGGTTATTCCCAAACACCCGTTGCCGATCGATTTCGCCAATGAGCGATTTACAAAAATATTTAATGGCGGATCTTACAAAGAAGATTACAAAATTCTTTCCCAAGTCGTAAGACAGTATGGAGAGAATATTCCCCCGCTCATTAATGCATATATGAACCTTTCACCTTCAATGCGCACCTTTGGAACTGTCATCAATCCTTTCTTCGGAGGAGTTGAAGAAACAGGAATTATTGTTACCATCAAAGATATTTACGAAGCTAAGAAGGATCGACATATTGCCACTTATATTCGCGGGAAGGATTTCCATTTCCAATCCGAAGACTTTGAGGATGTTCAATAAAATGATTTTATAGCAAAAACATACATTTGCTGTTTTTCTGAAAATAAAAAGAGAGCGGTTGATCTGTACAGATCAACCGCTCTCTTTTTTATGCTTCTATATTTATAGAAAGGAGATGCAGAATTAATTCTTTACGCTATCTGCATCTTCCTGCTTTTTAGTATGCTCTGGCATTTTTACCTTCTACATAATTGATAAACGAAGTATTTACCACCTTGAGTCCGCCGGGAGTTGGATAGTCACCGGTAAAATACCAGTCACCGGTATCATTCGGACAAGCCTTGTGAAGATTTGGCACATTCTGATAGATAATCTCAACATCAGCATGCATATCTTCGGGTGTAAGCAATTCTGCTATTTTAGCAGAGATCTCTTCATCGGTGAATGGTTTATAGATCTCTTTCACATAATTTACGATCTCTTCCTTGGGCAAATTTTCCTGGGCTTTACATTTCTTATATACGTCGTCAATCACGTTTTGCATCCCGCGATCTTTAAGCAATTCTATCGTAGCTGTAAAAGCAATGAAATTGCCCAATTTTGCCATATCAATTCCATAACAGTCCGGATATCGGATCTGAGGTGCAGACGAAACAATAATAACCTTCTTCGGATGCAGACGATCAAGAATCCGAAGAATACTCTTCTTCAGCGTTGTCCCTCTTACAATCGAATCATCAATAACGACAAGAGTGTCTTTCTGGTTATTCACAATTCCGTAAGTAACATCATAAACATGGGCAACAAGATCATCCCTGCTTGAATCGTCGGTGATAAATGTACGTAATTTTACATCCTTCACTGCAACCTTCTCAACCCTTGGCTCGACAGAGATTATCTCGATCAGTTTTTTTTCGTCCAGATTCCCGTTCAGTTTATGAATCTGCTCTTTTTTCCAGTTGAGCAAATGAGCACGAATTCCGTCGAGCATTCCATAAAATGCAGTTTCAGCAGTATTGGGAATATATGAAAATACCGTATTCTTCAAATCATATTGAATTGCCTCCAGAATCTTTGGAGCCAATAAGCGTCCCAGTTCTTTCCTTTCCTGATAAATAAAACGGTCACTTCCTCTTGAGAAGTAGATACGCTCAAAAGAGCATGATCTCCGCTTCATCGGAACACGAACAAGTCCGTATTGCACTTCCCCGCTTTTCTTAACAACCAAAGCGTGTCCGGGCTCCAGCTCGTTCACCTCGTTATAACGGATATTCATGACCGTTTGGATAACCGGTCTTTCCGATGCAACGACAACTATTTCATCATTCGCATAATAGAAAGCAGGCCTGATTCCCCAGGGATCACGCGTAACAAAAGCATCACCATGTCCGATTATACCACCGACGACATATCCTCCGTCAAAATCTTTAGAGGATCCCTGTAGAACCTTAAAGACATCAAGTTCTTTCTCAATCAGAGGAGAGATATCTTTATTCGAGTATCCTTCATTCTTATGTTGACGGAAAAGTAATTCATTCTCTTCATCCAAATAATGACCTAATTTTTCAAGAATAGTCACTGTATCTGAATATGCTTTAGGATGCTGGCCAAGACTGATCAGTTTATTAAAGAGCTCATCAACATTTGTCAGGTTAAAATTTCCGGCAAGTACCAGATTTCTTGACTTCCAGTTGTTCTGTCTCATAACCGGATGAGCAAACTCAATGCTGTTATGGCCAAAAGTGCCATAACGTAAATGCCCAAGATATACTTCACCTGCAAAAGGAATATTTTTTTTGGCCCATGCGGAATCTCTCCAGGGCTCGTTGTTTTTGTCCGCGTCCTGAAGAACTTTATAAACCCGGTCAAATATATCTTTGATGGAGTTTGGCTCAATGGATCGATGACGATGGATATATTCTTCGCCCGGTTGTGAGTCGATCTTTACATTCACAATACCAGCACCGTCTTGTCCGCGATTATGTTGTTTCTCCATTAAGAGATACAATTTATTGAGACCGTACATCCAGGTGCCGTATTTCTCCTGGTAATATTCCAGAGGTTTTAACAGACGAATCAGGGCTATTCCACACTCGTGTTTAATCTGATCACTCATTTTTTAGTCCTTGCTTTTTAGGTTTCTCTGCCGTTTTAGTATACTCAATATGATCCGGAACAATAAAAGAGTTCGGATATTTGCTATTTAGTTCTTGTTTAACTCTCATCGCATCGCTTCTGCTCCTGAAATTTCCGATCCGTACTTTCCAGTCCGGAGACGTAAATTGTACATATACATCCATATCGGGATCATCCGTTAAGACCTGAGTCTTAATGTTGATAGCCTTTTCACGAGCACCTGCTCCTGAAGCCGTATAAATTTGAATACGATAACCGCTACCACTCACATGTGTCTTTTGATTTTGCCGGATATGCCTGTTTAGAAGGGAGTCGATCCGAGGATCTTGTCGAATCGTAAGATTGCTTTTACGAGGTTGGGGTCCCTCTTTTTTAGCATGGGGATTAGATGTTGTCTTGCCGTCTGCCAGGGCCAGTTCTGCTATTAATATCAGACAGATGAGTGAAAATAATAATTTCTTCATCCTATAATCATTTGTGAATGCAAATATAGTTGAAAATCCTCAATTTACTGCTTCTTCCGGTTTAATCTTAAATATGCGCTAACACACTATTTGTTTCAATATGAATCGACATTCATATCTATTGGGATTCATGTCAGATTAACTATTTTTGCGACTGATTAATCCATTTGGATTCAATTTATTAATTCACCATATGAAAGAAGAACAACAAATGAATCCGGACGCAGACTTTAAATCTGCACAACGGAAGAAGTTATTTATTGAGACCTATGGTTGCCAAATGAATGTAGCGGACAGCGAAGTAGTGGCTGCAATCATGGCCGAACATGGGTACTCTGTTTCTGAAGACTTTCAGGATGCAGATGCCGTTTTTATTAACACCTGTTCAATCCGTGACAATGCAGAACAACGTATCTGGGGTCGGTTAAGCTTTTTCAGAAACCTGAAGAAGAAAAAGCCCGGGATGGTTGTAGGTCTTATCGGATGTATGGGTGAACGTCTGGCAGATAAACTTTTTGAAGAAAAAGCGGTTGACTTAGTTGCAGGACCTGATGCATATCGCGATCTGCCTTATCTGACTCAACTTGCGCGAGCCGGTGAAAAAGCGATTAATGTAGAGTTGTCGACTCATGAAACGTACGACAATATTTGTCCGGAAAGAATAAATCCAGAATCCATTTCCGGCTTTGTCAGCATTACCCGGGGATGTAACAACTTCTGCACTTATTGCATTGTTCCTTACACCCGCGGACGTGAACGCAGTCGTGCCCCACAGGACATTCTGAATGAAGTCCGCGATCTTTCAGCTAAAGGATATCGGGAGGTTACTCTTCTGGGACAAAATGTAAACTCATTTAAGTGGCAGCCTGAAGGTGAAAAGAAACCATTCCGTTTTCCTGATCTTCTCGAGATGGTCGCAACCGATCAACCTGATATGCGAATCAGGTTTACAACATCGCATCCCAAGGACCTTTCAAATAAATTACTTGAAGCCATAGCCCGACACACTAATATATGCAAACACATTCATCTTCCGATGCAATCAGGCAGCACCAAAATGCTAAAGCAGATGAACCGGAAGTATGATCGGGAATGGTACATGGACCGAATTCGTTCTATTCGGGAAATTATTCCTGAATGCGGTATCTCTACCGACATTATTGCCGGATTCTGTTCTGAAACAGAAGAAGACCATCAGGATACCCTCTCGCTTATGGAATGGGCAGCTTTTGATATGTCGTTTATGTTTAAATACTCCGAACGCCCCGGGACATATGCACACCAGCACCTCCCGGATGATGTGGATGAAGAGGTTAAGCTTCGACGTCTGAATGAGATAATCGCTCTTCAGAACCGTCTTTCATTGGAAAGCAACAAACGAGATATCGGTAAGGTATTCGAAGTTCTGGTAGAAGGACGATCAAAGAAATCAGCAGACGAGCTCTTTGGTCGCAGTTCCCATAACAAAGTGGTTGTCTTTCCCAAAGAGGCATTCAAACGAGGAGACCTGGTAAACGTAAAAATCAAGAATTGTACACAAACAACCCTCATTGGCGAGGTTGTTTATTGATCAATTATAGTAGCTAAAGAAAATTCCTTTGGGAATCTGTTCAGGCAACTGTCATAAGAGTAAATTCAATTTTTCAGTCTCTTAAATCACTTTTTATGAGTAAATTAATTGATGATTTTCGTGAATATCGTGTCAAAATGAATGAACGCATTCTGGCAGCAGATAACAAGGTTATGAAAAGAATTTATAACCTCGATACCAATACATATACCGACGGTGCCCTTTCGTCCAAAGTGAAAGAGATGTTGGGACTTTCCACTTCGATGGTTTTGCGTTGTGACGACTGCATCAAGTATCATCTTGAGAAATGTTTCGAACTAGGAGTCACCACCGAAGAACTATTCGAAGTATTTGCGGTAGCCAACCTTGTAGGTGGAACCATTGTTATTCCCCATACAAGAAGAGCCGTTGAATATTGGGAAGAATTACAGAAAAGTGAAATAGAAGAAGCTTGATAATTCATTTGATTTATTCGCCAGATGTAGAAGCAATCTGTGGAAACTTCAGCTGATATAAAAAAGAGAGTATCCGTTATGGATGCTCTCTTTTTGCTTTTATGATTGTTATATAATTTAAGAAACAGTCATCTTTTTTCTTTTTACCCAGGTTGTTGTCATACTGCCCAACAATTTCACAATCAAGACGCGACAGTGTAGTGTCGGGTAGAAACTCTTCCACTTTTTTACTTGAAACCATTACGATGGGTAATTGTTTTAGTGGCTGCAGGTTCTTCTTGAAATTATTTTCTCTGATCACTCGTCCTGCTTCCCAAACAATCTCCATTCTAACCGTATCTCCATTGTAGTAAAAAGGAAGCTCTTTTAATCTTAGATCTTCACGCATCTGCGCTATACTTTTATAATCCCGATTTGAAATCACAATATCCTTTGTCATAGGTAAAAGGAACAGGTTAAATAGCACCATAAATCCTACCATTAGCCCCCAGACTGCAAATACATTCTTCTTTCTAAGGCTAGAAAAGAATAAAATTCCTACTGTCAGGAAAATAATTCCGTATAGTCCGATTTGCCATACAGGAATATCAATTCCTTTTTTAGAAAGAATATATAATCCGACCGGAATCAGCGTGGCAATTCCCCCCAACACAATCGCATTGATGTTTAGGAAAATTTTATCTCCTGAAGTAGCTTTCTTTTCGGAGAAAGCCTGAATAAGATATCTAAAATAAGCAGCAGCCAATAATCCGGCAGGGAGTAGAACGGGTAATAAATAGCGTTCTTTTTTTTCCGGCATCAATGATAGTAATATTACCGAAGACCAAACCCATAGTGCAATGAACTTATAATTGGCAACAGTTTTTATTTTCGATGAGGCATAAGGAAAAATCAGTGCTGCCACAATAGCAATTGTCCAGATTCCCGATTGAACCGGGAAATTCCAATAATGATACCAGGGTTTGACGTTATGCCCGATCCATGCTCCTGATTCTTTCTTCGCAACAAAAGATGCCAGTTCCGGATGACTAAAATAAATAAACAAATACCACCATGAGCTAATTGCCAGACAAATGAACAGAGCGATTAATACTTCTTTCCACTTTGTTCTGACAGGTTGAATTCCGTAAGAAGTAATGAAAGCGATCAGAAATGGTAATAAAACGGCATAAAAAGCAACCGGACCTTTGCTCAGAAAAGATAATCCCATAAGAATTCCGGCCAGTATGGTTTCTATCCAAGTCGATTTTTCTTTTTTCCAAGACCTGAAAAGCAGCCATACCGTCCCCAGCATAAAACTGTTGCAATAAATATCCCAGGTTTGTGTTCTCCCCATATAAAACACATAGAAACTCGTTGCGACTGTAGCTGCAGCAAGAAATGGGAGCCACTTATCTGCACTCATCTCCCTGACCAGGAAAAACATAAAAAGCACCAAGAGAGTACTAATGATTGCAGCAGGGAAACGAAGCACATTGTAATTGTACATCGAGATCTTCATCGTTACCGCTGAGATCCACGTCGGAAGAGGAGGTTTCTCAAGACGCAACTTACCATTCATTGTCGGAAGCAACCAGTTATCTGATGTTACCACTTCCCGGGCAGTCGTCAGATTCCGGGCCTCCATAATATCTGAAGGCTGAACTTCATTATGAGTAAAGAATGCGAAAAAAGAAATCACCAACAGAAGCAAGATCTGATGTTTCTTTACCATTGGTCTATTTATTAAATTTTGACATAATCTTCTTCGTTATCGAAGTAATTAAGACACTTTGCCGATTAAATCCCAACATCAGGTTACGGAAGTACACGAACATGCTAAATCCCTGTCCTAATATCAGAACAGGGTCCATACGAACAATCCCATAAGAGAAAATCATGATTGCACCCACAATGCTTATTATCCAGAATCCAACAGGGAGTACAGATTCTCCGCGTTTCTCTGAATAGATCCATTGATAGACAAAACGGCAATTAAAAATAACCTGTCCGAAGATTCCCCATATCATCAAAAATGTAGAGACATCATTATTGTGAAATATATTTCTCCAGTTATGAGAGTCTCCAAATGCAATCCAGGATAAAGCGATAATGGGGAATAAAAGCACAGCTGCCCGGAATAAGAAAATGGAGTTCTTCCATGCCCCTTTCAACTGTAAATTTCGCACGTATACAAAATAAACAATGAGCTGTCCTACTATAATCGCGAAATCGTTCCGAAAGATCCCATAGGTCAGGAACAATAAAGATCCCATCAGGCTAAGCTGCCAGAAGATAGTTGGTGAAATTATTTTCCCTTCTTTCTCCGACACAAACCATTGAATAACGACACGGGCAAAAAATAAAAGCTGGGAAGCGAATCCCAATGCATATATTAACAATGATCCTTTCATGCTTTCTTTTTAATGGTGTAATTAATGTATTTCTTCTCCATCCATTTGTAAGCCAACAAATCGACAAAAGGCCCAACCAGACGATTCATTAAATGATACTTTGCTTCTCCTGCAATACGAGGAAAATGTCTGACAGGTATCTGTTTTACTTTACCTCCCTGCAAAAGTATCAAGGCCGGTAAGAAACGATGCATGCCTTTAAAAAACGGAATATTTCGTGCAGCATCCGTTTTCATAATTTTCAATGGGCAACCCGTATCATCGACTCCATCATGAGTCATTGATTTCCTGATCCCGTTGGCTATTTTTGAAGAGATCCTCTTTATTATCTTATCTTTACGGTCAACTCTGATTCCGGTTACCAATTCATAATTGTCCGCAAAATCTATCAACAGATTAAAATCGTCAGGTGTCGTTTGCAAATCCGAATCAATATAACCAACCCATTGAGTTGTGGTTGCATCGATTCCGGCTTTAAGAGCGGTACTCAGCCCCTCATTCTTGCCAAATTCCAGATAATTGAAATTGGGATTTTTATTACAAATCGCTTCTATCATTTGTTGACTGGAATCTGTTGATCCGTCATTCACAAAAAGAAATTTCACTTTCAATTTCGATTTGTGAGAGTAACTCAACATTTCAGTTTCAACTCTTGAAAGGTTCTTTTCTTCGTTGAATACAGGAATAATAATGGTTAGATCAAAATGTTCATCCATAAATGATTTTGTTTCTCTGCATTATTTGGACACAAAAGAAATAAAAAACGATGAATAATAAACTTTTATTGTTTTTTATAATATTCTTTCTTCATAATATTAACTCTATAAACAGAGCTTCTGTTTAAACAAAAAAGGCTTCTGAAGAGTTAATTATGCGGTTGACATTTAGAAACTGTCGAAACTTTCATCAACATTGCATGAGATAGATTGTGCTAATTTCTGCCTTTCTCAAATTAAATGTGAGGATTAAAAAAAACCAAAATAAATGATTGATCTATTCTTAGCGAACAAATAAAATTCGCACCTAGTCTTTATAATAGATGGTTAGATTAAACAAGGAATATTAAAAACTATCACTTAATAATCTCTGTATGTATAAAGTTGTTTTAATACGGCATGGCCAGGGTGAATGGAATAAGAGCAATCTTTTCACAGGGTGGTCGGATGTTGATTTGACGGAACAGGGAATCAACGAAGCAAAGAATGCAGGTAAGATACTCAAAGAAAAAGGCTATACTTTCGATATAGCATACACTTCTGTTTTGAAACGAGCAAT
>JAUZOB010000113.1 GCA_030706665.1 Bacteroidota bacterium | reverse complement strand
CAAAAACAATTTATAAGGAAAAACCACTAAAAAACGATAAATTTAAAGTTTGGATAACGAAAAAATGAATGAAAAGTAGCTTTAAAATAGCGTATGTTCGCTTAATGTGCAGAAATACAGGCGATAATAGATTGTTAGTTAAAAAACGATTATTAATGGATTTTTTACATTGACGAAATAATTAAAGAATCTTATTGGTTCTTAGATTAAAAATATAGGCCTTCTTCTATTTGTTGACACGAAATCTCCGGATTGT
This sequence comes from Bacteroidota bacterium, assembly GCA_030706665.1. Lineage (GTDB taxonomy): Bacteria > Bacteroidota > Bacteroidia > Bacteroidales > Prolixibacteraceae > JAUZOB01. The sequence goes on along the minus strand of JAUZOB010000113.1, from coordinate 9,471 downwards.
AACTGATATTCAAGGTAAATATTATGAGTAAATATTCCGAAGAGAGATCAAATATCATTGCAACAATAAAGAAACTGCACACTCAGAATATGAACTGCGGACAATCGGTATTCAGTGATTAAGCTAGTAGTCTAGTGTTTCTAATAAGGAAGCAATTTTATTCGTAACCTGTTTTGATGTATCTGAAAAGTTATTTAGCATGACACAAAATGAATAATTTTTATTCGATCCTTTGTAATAACCGGCATAACATTTGGCTCTTGTCATGGTGCCGCTTTTTGCTCTAAATTGTCCTTTAACCGTTTTTCCGCTAAAGAGCGATCTCATTGTACCTTCATTATTATCAGGAAGGCAGGAATAAAAGATATCTGAATATTTTGAGTGGGAATACATATATTGCAGTACTCGGGTTATTTGCTCTGCACTGATTGCATTAAAGCGGGAAAGCCCGCAACCGTCAACGATAAACATTCCCCGTGTATCCACCCCGTGTTTGCTCCAAAAATCGAGCATGGCTTTTGCTCCTGCATCAGTTGAACCTTCGCCATAGTATTTCATTCCTATATGCTTTAGAAGGTGTTCCGCAAACAGATTAATGCTATATGTGTTGGTTAGAGTAATTATATCTTTCAAGGGAGGGGATTTCGTTTCTACAACTACAGTTAATTTTTGTTTCAATGTATCAGAAGACTGAATCATACGAGGTGCGTTTTCGACAGAAATGCCTGCTTTACGTAAAGTTTTAGCAAGGAATTGTGCCGTGAAAAGGGGAGGATTAGGAATGGATGCTTTAATTGAAAAGTCTGCACGATTACAGGGAATGGTCCCTCTTACTTCACGTTGGAACTGTCCCGGCCCTCCGAACACATATGCATTGTCACTATTATCCTGAGCTGACTGTACCATATTTCTTATTGATAAACCCGGGATCTCCGGTTCGATGGAGGTGATTGTGGTTGGCTGGTTGGGGGCAAGGGGACTTTTGAAATGAACGGTATACATATTGTCAAAGATAGAAAGACCGGTAGCTCCTGCACCATAATAGTTTCCAAGATCTTCCCATATCCATGTTGTTGGAATAGGTTGGTCATCATAGATTGAAGCATCAGCGAGGATTGTTCCAGAGATATGTTTTATTCCTTGTGATTTAAGAGCTTTTACCCAAGATGAAATGAATCCGTCATAATGATCTTTGAAAAAGTGTGATCCTAAGGCAGGGTCACCTCCTCCTTTGATTATAACATTGCCTTTAAGAGTGTGGGTCTGATAATCAATTTTTCCATTGTAGCATACAAGTGTGTGAAAACGATAATCCGGACCAAAGACTTCCAGTGCGGTTGCTGTTGTCACAACTTTCAAAACCGATGCAGGAACCATGCTTACCTGCGGTTCGGTGGACCAAATCTTTTGTCCTGAACCTGAATCTGCCAAATAAAAACTCAGAAGGGCATTCTTCATTGTAGGTTCATTCAGAAAATCCTGAATTTTTTTTTGCAGTACAGAAGTCTGACTGAAGAGATTAATACTAAAAATCAATGCTATAAGGAGCAATATATATTTTTTCATTTTTTATTGTTTTGTAACCCGAAGTTACGAATAATTGAGAGGAAAAACGACCTTCTTTCTCGTAAACCTTCTTATTTTTGCTCCTTATTGTGTAAATATTTAATTATGTGGAAGTCTGTTTTGATTGTTGGAACCGGAGGATTTATTGGCAGTGTGTGTCGGTACTGGTGCAATATATGGATGGAAAAAATGCTTGATTCTACCTTTCCGTGGGGAACATTTATTGCCAATGTTTCTGGATGTTTTATAATCGGACTGGTGTATGCATTGACCGAACGGGGAGGGGGCCTTAGCTCAGATTGGCGATTATTTCTTACCGTAGGATTTTGCGGAGGGTATACCACTTTCTCAACTTTTGCGTATAACAGCATGACGATGCTTACAGAAAGGGCATTCGGAGATTTTCTGCTGAATGTTGCTTTAAGTCTTTTGGCCGGATTATTGGCTGTTTACTTGGGATTCATTTTAATAAGATCAATATTTTAAGATTATGGGACTGCGTGGAGAAGCAATGTTATTAAAGATTTTTATCGGTGAAGCTGATCGTGTAAATGGTCACCCACTTTATGAAGAGATTGTATTTGAAGCCAGGAATCAAGGATTGGCTGGAGCTTCGGTACATCGTGGAATCATGTCATATGGTGCCAGTCATTCGATTCATACTTTAAAGATTTTTGAATTGTCTTCGGACTTGCCTATTGTCATTGAAATCGTTGACTCAGAAGAAAAGATTAAGGATTTTATTACAATTGCGGATAAGCTTCTGGAGAAATCGGAAAAGGGTGGATTGATTATTACTCAGCCTGTTGAAGTTTTCAGGTATCTTCCTGGACGGAAATATCGTAAACCTATCTCTGGATAAATTGTTATAGTCAAAAAAATTGAAGGCAGACTTATTTTTATATCAGTTTTAAAAGTATGATTTTCTGGAATACATAAAGATGCTCTGACGATGTAAAGAGAGTTTTTATCTTTGTTTGGAATTGACCGAAAATGAATGATTTATTCCTAATTGAAAGAAGAACTATAACAAATATTTTAAGTTTAACATAAAACAAATCAACAATGTTAATTGCTCAAGTAGTTGGTAGAGAAATTTTGGATTCTCGTGGGAATCCTACTGTAGAAGTAGAAGTAACTCTCGAAAGCGGTGTTATTGGCCGTGCAGCTGTACCCTCTGGCGCATCAACGGGGGAAAACGAAGCCCTTGAATTGCGGGACGGAGACAAAGGCCGTTATCTGGGTAAAGGTGTCTTGAAAGCAGTTGAAAATGTAAATACTGTCATCGCAAAAGAAGTTGTTGGTATGAGTGCCTTAAATCAGGTTGAAATCGACCAGGCTCTTCTTAATCTTGACGGAACAAAAACAAAGAGTAAACTTGGTGCTAATGCTATTTTGGGTGTTTCTTTGGCCGTTGCAAAAGCTGCCGCGATTTACCTGGATATGCCTCTTTATCGTTACATCGGTGGAGTTAATGCCAAAACTCTTCCGGTTCCGATGATGAACATCATCAATGGAGGTTCTCACTCTGATGCTCCTATTGCTTTCCAGGAATTTATGATCCGTCCTATCGGCGCAACTTCTTTCCGTGAAGGTCTTCGTATGGGGGCTGAAGTATTTCATAATCTAAAAAAAGTGCTTCACAAGCGCGGACTTAGTACTGCCGTAGGTGATGAAGGTGGTTTTGCTCCTTCCCTGAATGGTACTGAAGATGCTTTGAACAGCATTATCGAAGCTATTAAAAATGCAGGTTACAGACCTGGCCGTGCAGAAGATGGCGGTGATGTTTCTATTGCACTTGACTGCGCCTCTTCTGAATTTTATGAAGATGGTAAATACAACTATGCAAAATTCGAAGGAGATAAAGGTGCGGTTCGTACTTCTGCAGAACAAGCTGCTTATCTTGAAGAACTGATCACTAAATTCCCAATCGATTCAATCGAAGATGGTATGTGCGAAAACGACTGGGACGGTTGGAAATTATTAACTGAAAAAATTGGCAATCGTTGCCAGTTGGTTGGTGATGACCTCTTTGTTACGAATGTGGAATACCTTGCGAAGGGGATCGAATTAGGTTGCGCTAATTCAATATTGATCAAGGTTAACCAGATCGGTACTCTTACCGAAACACTCGATGCTATCGAAATGGCTCACCGTGCAGGCTATACTTCAGTAACTTCTCACCGTTCAGGTGAAACCGAAGATGCAACTATTGCAGATATCGCAGTAGCTACCAACAGCGGTCAGATTAAAACCGGTTCTTTGAGCCGTTCTGACAGGATGGCTAAGTACAATCAGCTCCTTCGTATCGAAGAAGAATTGGGCGCTTCTGCTATCTACGGATATAAAAAAGTAAAGAAAGCTTAATTCATGAGATTTAATTGTTTTTTAAGTATCGAATTTGGAAACTATAAGCAATCATTGCTTGAAGTCTAAAATAATCTAATTTAGAGAGGGTGTCCGAATGCTGGTGCACCCTCTTTCTTTAAATATACCAAGTTTCAGATGTATTCAAGAGAAGAGAAACGCCAACTTATTATAGATTTCTGGAGTCAGTTTGACGATTATTGTAGCAGCCTACCGGAGTTGGCTTGGAAAAAGAAAAAATGGATATTGCATCGTACCGGAATAAAAGGAGTACACCTGAAGTTTGATCCTGGTCGTAAATCTACTATTGTGATGATTGAAGTGAATCATCGAAGAGAAGCTGATCGTCTGGCAATGTTTGAAAAACTTGAAAGCTACAAAGTAATCCTGGAGCAAAACCTGGATGAAGGATTGATCTGGGATTTCCTTTATGCTCGTGAAACCGGACAGGAAGTTTGCAGAATTTATACCAGTCTGGAAGGAGTTGATTTTCATCGTAAAAACGATTGGTCTTCGATCTTCGCTTTCATGGCATCTAAAATGGCAATATTAGAGCAGAATCTGATGGAGCTTAAAGATGTACTGACAGACTAAGTATTCCCTCTCCCTTTTAAACATTTCTGTTAATTATTTGTTTTGAAGTAAACAGATTCATTGATTTTTGATAATGAATCAATTTGATTTCAATTATTTGATGTTTTAATACGGGGGAAACGGATATGAAAATAGTATTTTTAATATTCATTCTTAGTTTAGTTCTGTGTTTTAGCTGTCTTGCTAAAAAATCAAAAAAGGGAATTGACAACTCGACGGTTAAACAACTTGATATTCTCAAATATTTAGGAACCTGGTATGAAATAGCACGTTTCCCTCATAAATTTGAAAAGAATTTACAGGGAGTAACCGCTACCTACACATTAAGATCCGACAATAAAATTCTTGTATTAAATCAAGGATATAAAAATAGTTTGGATGGGAAACTTAAAAAAGCAAAAGGAATTGCTAAGATCCCTGACCACCAGAATCTTGCTAAACTTAAGGTTTCTTTCTTTTTATTCTTTTATGCGGATTATTATATACTGGAGCTTGATGAAATCAATTATCAGTATGCTTTAATTGGAAGTTCTACACCCGACTACCTTTGGATCCTTTCGCGTATTCCGTGTATGTCTGATGATATTTACCAAATGTTGGTCGATAAGGCCAGGGGAAGAGGATATGATGTTCGCAAACTTATTCTTGTCCGGCAGAGATAAAATGAGTTTTAAATAGACGTCATTTAATCTGAACCTATGTTCTATTCAAATAGAAACGGACAGTTTTAAGGGAAAGGACCTGAGATTCCGAAAAATATAAAAGACTGTTTAAAAGTTGACGATTCAGAATTTAGATTTATAAAATCTACTCAAAACACTTAAAGCACCTGTTTGAATTAAGCATAAATCAAAGTTCAAACAGGTGTCTGTATTTTAGTCTGTTTATAATCTATTTGTTTATCTGAAATCTGCCAGTCTTTTTAGACAGTCTTTTTTATATTTTGAAAGACGAAAAAGATTATTGTTATTTCGATACTTTCAGTTCTTCAATCAGATTTTTTGCTCCTGCGAACTTGTCAATGATGAAAAGCACATAGCGGGCATCAACCACGATACAGCGTTGTAAGGTAGGTTCAAAAGCAATATCACAGCTCATCGCTTCCCAGTTTCCGTCAAATGCAAGTCCGATGAGTTCACCGTTTGCATTAATTACAGGACTTCCAGAATTCCCTCCGGTAATGTCATTGTTGGTTGTGAATGCTACAGGCATTTCACCATCTTTATTAGCATAGGGACCGTAATCATTAGCTTTGTAAAGGTCCTTCAGCTTTTGGGGAACAATAAATTCAAAATTTGAAGGATCTTCTTTTTCCATTACTCCCTTCAAGGTCGTATAATATTTGTAATGGACAGCATCTGCAGGGTCGTAGTCAAGTACTTTTCCGAAAGTAATACGCATGGTAGAGTTTGCATCAGGATAGAATTTCTTCTCCGGTTGCATCTTTCGAAGACCATCCATGAAAAGACGATTTGCTCTTGTCAAAAGATCATTTCCTGCGTTTGCTTTACTTGTAATTTCTGTATAGTAGGTTGCAATTGCTTTTGCTAATTGAAAAACCGGATCTTTCTCAATCACTTTAGCTGTAGGATTGTCAAGGACTGCTTTAACTTTTTCCGGAGAAGCAAAATTTGTTTTAGAGAAAGCATATGCAGCATATTGTTGGAAATTCCCTTTGTATTTTTTGTTGATTTCTTCAATTAGGGGGAAGTGTTGATCTGCAGGAACATTTTTAACGAACATTTCAAGCATTGCCCCCATGGTCTTTTGATCCAATGGTTGGTAATAATTTTTAAAGAATCCGGCATCCAATGCTTTTAAGATCCTTTGCTTGAATTCTTCTATCTTAAAAGCATCCGGTTTTTTAGAATTCAATAGAGTGAGTAAAGGATCGAATGCCCGGGCCAGTCCCACAACTTCTATTCCCATCAGTGCTTCGCGACTGTAGGTCTGAGCAAGCGCATATTGATCAAGAGTCTTGTATGCATTTTCAAAGTCTGATAATACGTTTCCGTATTCTTGTTTTCGGGTAGCGTCAGCATTTGCCCAATGAGCAAAATCTGATTCTATTTGTACTTTCTTTTCTGCAACATTTAACCTTTTCAAACCACGAGTCTGTCCGATATAATATTTCCAGTAGTTGGCAATCCCTGCATATTTGGACGCGTATTTTATTCTGATTTCATTATTCGGTTCCATGAATTCTCGCATAATCGAAAGCTTCTTGTCGCGAATCGACACAATGGCAGGGTTTGTTTTGTCAATGGCCAACTTGATTCCGAATGAGGTCAGATAGCGATTGGTACGCCCTGGGTATCCCATTACCATTGCATAATCACCGCTCTCAACACCTTTAATTGAGACCGGAAGATAATGTTTCGGCTTCAGCGGGATATTATTAGGCGAATATTCTGCCGGTTTTCCATCGGGGCCACTGTAAACCCTGAAAATAGAGAAGTCTCCGGTATGACGTGGCCACATCCAGTTATCTGTATCTGCACCAAACTTACCGATTGATTCCGGAGGAGTTCCAACCAAACGGACATCACGATATATTTCATATACGAAAAGATAGAATTCATTTCCATGATAAAAAGAAGCAACCCTAGATTCGTATTTTGTTCCTTGATTTGCTTTTTCCTGAATTTGAGCAGATATCTTTAATATTGCCTCATTACGGTCTTTTTCACTCATCTGTGCATTTACAGCTCCAAGAACTTCTTGAGTTACATTCTCAACCCTTGCCAGGAATTTCACAGTAAGACCAGGACAAGGCAGTTCATCCTGCTTTTTGTAAGCCCAGAATCCGTCTTTCAGATAGTCATGCTGAACCGAACTTAATGATTGGATTGAGGCATAGCCACAATGGTGATTGGTGAACAGAAGGCCTTGGTCCGAAACGATCTCTCCGGTGCAACCACCTCCGAATTGCACGATTGCATCTTTTAGACTGGAATGATTAATGTCGTAGATCTCTTCTGCTGAAAGCTTGAGACCTGTTTTCTGCATGTCATCGTAAATCAGACTTTTCAGATAATACGGAAGCCACATGCCTTCATCGGCCCGGACTCCGGATATCAATAAAAACGAGAGAAGTAGGAAATAGATTTTTTTCATAATAGTATAAATGCTATTTAAAAATAAATGGAGTTATTAATATTTTTTTATTCATTCTGAATCAGTGCGGCGGGAATATTTTCTTCAGAATAAACTTGTATTCCGTTCGAAAGAAGCAATGCCGCCGTTATTCCATTCCCGGAGATTATCTTGCCGGAAAAAGTGCCATCATAAATCTTACCGCACCCGCATGACGGACTCCGTTGTTTGAGTATTGCTATCCTGGCGTCAAGTATACGGGCAATTGCAAGCGTCTTTTGGGCTCCTGATTGAAATTCTGCAGTCTGATCTTCAGATTCTTTATTGAGGACCTGAATTGTTCCGTTTTTCCGTTGAATAAGTTCACAACAGGGGCGAGGTTTGCTTAAACCACCTAATAATTCAGGACATACGGCAATGGCCTTTCCTTCTTCGACCATTTTTCTTATTCCCGGTATTTCATTGGACTCCCCGTCATATCTGCAACGAACACCAGCTAAACATGCACTGACAATAAATACTTGCATCCTTTTTGTATTTTTGTGTAAAAATAATTTATAATTCAAAACAGTACCTCAAAATGTCTACAGAGATCGAACGTAAATTTTTAGTACGTAATTTATCCTGGAAAGAGAACCAAGAAGGGGTATTTATTGCTCAGGGATACTTGAATGCCACCCCAGATAGGACGGTAAGGGTCCGTATTGCAGGAGAACAAGCCTGGATTACCATCAAAGGCAGGACTACCGGGATTAGCCGATTGGAATTTGAATATCCGATTCCGCTTAGTGATGCGCAACAATTACTTCTGCTTTGTGAAGGAAACACGATTGAAAAGATTCGATATCGGATTCCTGCGGATCAAAATTTGATTTGGGAAGTGGATGAATTTCTTGGGGCAAATAAAGGGTTGATAATCGCAGAGATAGAATTGAATGCCGAAGGTCAGGTTTTTACCCGTCCCGGTTGGCTTGGTGAAGAAGTTAGTCGTGACAGACGATATTATAATTCATATCTTTCACAAAATCCTTATTCTGTATGGTGAAAAATACTACTTCGGAACAGTTTTTGTAGAAAGACAGTATATGTCTGCAGAGGTATCTTCTATTCATACCTCGTATCTTTGTTGATCAGAAAAAATACTTCGTAATGATGAAAAATATACTTGTTTTTGCATTATTGGTAAGCTCTTGTTTCCTTTTTTCATTTGGGCCTGATAATATCAAGAAAAAGAAAGTAACAGAACAAAACCTTGAGGCTGATTCGGTTAAAACCGGACTGGAATACCTGAAAAGAATTTATTCCGGGAAAGAAGGATGGCAGGCTCCCAACGAAAATGTTACCAAAACCGTATTGAACCTGATTGACCATTTGGAACTTATTCCTCGTGATACACTGTTAAATACGTTGAGAGATTTATTGGGTAATCCCAAACAAACCTGGATTAAACGATCTGCTGAAGATTTGAAAAATGTACCGGATTTACCGGGGATGGTAAAGCAGAAAGATGTCGAAGAGCAATTAGCACGAATAGAAAGGGCAATTCACAATAGTCTTTCAGGCGGAGCAATTGCTGTTCCCCCCCAGCTTTTTGATAAAATTTATGCAAGTGGGAAATTAATTGAAATGAGCAAAGGGGAAACACTCTTTGCCAGCGGAAAATATAAATTTCCAGAATCAATTAGTAATGAAACAATTGCTGCGGCTGATTCCTCGCTTCGAAGATTGCTTTTGAGTAAAAGAAGTGCATATGTTGATTCAGTCCGAAAAACTCACAATGATTCTATATTTAAATTATTTAGAGATTCTATTTCAATAGCTTATCGGAATGAATTCATTAAGAATTAT
>JAUZOB010000112.1 GCA_030706665.1 Bacteroidota bacterium | reverse complement strand
GTGCGCCTGTATGTGACGTTGCAGCCCGGCTGCCGGCTTCGGTACTTCCGGCTTTTATGGCCGCTATTTTGCACCCTTTGCGGATAAGCGAGCTGGCATGTTTTAGAAGTTTGTCCGGAGTGTGTATGTGCTCAACATAGAGAAGCTTTACCGAAGAGCTGGTCTCCGGTGAATATGTATCATCCCAGAATTCCAGTACTTCTTCAATCCCTATTTGGGCGCTATTCCCCACGGAGAATACGCTTGCAAAATGAAGTCCTTTCGGAATTCCAGATTCCATAATAAAGACTGCTGTTGCTCCGGAACCGGAAACAAAGTCAACTCCTTTGGCGTCGAGGGTAGGGACCGGGGTTGTAAAAACACCGGCATATGCAGGAGTAATTAGTCCAATGCAGTTGGGACCAATAAGACTTCCTCCTACGTTTTCGATTTTCTGTGCAATTTGTCTTTCTATTTCTGCACCTTCTGTTCCTTCTTCACTAAAACCTGCGGAGATTATAATGAAGCCTTTTGTCCCTTTGTTATCTGCAAGATCCTTTACAACTTCGAGACAGGCAGCAGCTGGAATTGCAAGTATAGCTACATCTGTTGATGGAATTTCTGAAACGTTTTTGAAACTTTTGATTCCCTGAATCTCATCTTCTTTTGGATTCACTACCAAAAGCTCTCCTTTGTACTCATTTTCTAAAAGATTTTTCAAAATCTTTCCACCAGGTTTGTGTATATTATTTGAGGCCCCTACGATCACAATATTTGAGGGGTTGAGAAGTTTTGGGTGTATCATGAAAATTGATTTACTTTAAAAACAAAATTATAAAATCATTTAGCTTTATTTCTGAAACAAATGGATTCTTCTAGGGTTTTTAAAAACAGTCTTTTTCTTTTAGGATCTTCCATTTTGTCTTAATAGCGCTTGATATACTTTGAATTTATAAGAAATGGATAATCTTTTGGATCAAAAAATCTTAGTATACTGTGGAGCTCTTTCCGGAGCAGAAATTGGGCATGGTATTGTGCTTGCAAAAATATTTCGAAAGGAGCTTTGTTTGTTTTCCACCTACAGAGATTTGAATGAAAAAGAAGAGGTGAAGAGCAGGCTACATCAGCTCTCTATTGGTGTGATAAAAGATAATCCCGATGTTCAATGTTCCTGGCTTTTTTTGAAAGGGAAGGCTGAAGATTTAATGGATAAACTGGCTGATGATTACAATGCAATCTTAATGGTTGTTGCCAGATTGTATGCCAGACAATTGATGTCGGCACTTAAGAACTCTGGGTTCCCATTTGTGTTTGTCTCGGGAGTCTCTGATCATATTCCGGTATACAAAAAGATTTTGATGCCGGTCGATTTCCGAAAGGAATGCAAAGAGGCCGGTTTGTGGGCCAGTTATTTTGGACGGTTTAATTATTCTGAGGTGTATTTTGTTGAGGCAAACGAAATCGGGAATTATGAGGAAAACAGATTGAAGTTGAATTTGGTTTTTCTGTTTAAACTACTTCGGCAATTTAATATTCATTATAAAACTATAAAGAGTAAAAGCGGAAGTTGGAGAATTCAATCATCTGCTTTGAAAATAGCATCTGTAAAAAAAGCAGATTTGTTTATAATTCTCGGAAGCCGGAATGATTCATTTTTAGATCAGCTGATTGGATCGCCTGAAATTAGAATTTTGAGAAAATCAGGAGACCTTCCTGTGTTATGCGTAAACCCCAGACGTGATATGTACGTAATGTGCGAAGGAATGGGATAGCGATCCGTATCTATGAAGACAATCTATCAACGCTGGAGTATCATCCAGAAATAAAAAAGCTTTCAATCCGTGTCAGCATGGATGCTGTATGGAATGAAAGCTTTTTGTTTTAACCTGAAACCCAATTTGCCTTTTACTCAAATGGGGAACTCAAGGTAGTGTTTCAGCTCAAAACGAAAACTAGTATCTATTGCTGTTGTAGTTTCGTTTGGGTCCATTGTTGAAAGATCTACCACCGCGATTTTCACCACCGGGTTTTTCGGTACGCGGACGTGCTACCGATACAGAGATGACTTTGCCGTCATAATCAGCTTGGTCAAGAGCTTTGATTGCATTTTGTGCCTCTTCGTCGTTAGGCATTTCAACAAAGCCGAATCCGCGAGATTTGCCTGTAAATTTGTCAGAAATGACACGAGCTGAAGAAACTTGACCGTATTCTTCGAAAACTTGTTTCAGGTCGTCGCTCTGGACCCGGAAACTCAAATTGGCAATGTAAATGTTCATTGATTCAAAAAAATTAAATAATAAGAAAAACGTAATGATTTTAAGTGGCGGAAGTTGGAATCCTAATGCGGATCGGTTGGATACGTAACGATTCAAACTATAATGAGCCTCTGCTCAAAATTCATTTAGCAAAGGAAATAAAAAAAATCAGAACTACAATATATTCTGTTGTTTCTCAGTGTAAAAGTTTTACTTTTTGACGTTTTTTAATAAAAAAGAGGAAGGGCGTCTTTTTTTGAACGATAGTTATTGCATTCGGAAGATTATACAGCAAATCTGAAAGGATGTTTAACGTTAATTCTTTTGCATCATTGTTTCTTCTTTTTGCTTTTTATTCATTTTTCGTACATCTGTTGGAGTCATGCCTGTCTTTTGTTTGAAAACTTTTGTGAAATAAAATAATGATTGGAATCCAAGATCATAGGCTATCATTTTTACTGATTTGTCGGTAGAAACCAACATATCGTAGGCATGTTTCATACGAAGTTGAAAATGATACTGTACCGGTGATAGTCCGGTGTATTTTTTAAACATTTTTCTAAAATGAGAATAACCGATATTCAGCTTTTCTGCAATTTCCTCAACATTAATTTGCTTGTCGAGATTTTCACGCAAAAAGATACATGCTTTTCTGACTTTTAGTTCAACCTCTTTCCCTTCAAAATCTTTGTATTTAATGAGTGCGTTTATTTGCGCGAGAATCGTCATGGTGATTCCTGCACAAATCTGTTGATATCCGGCTCTTTCGTTGTGAACTGTTTCAATTACCTGGCAGTATAGATCAAGTAATTGAACATTAAAACCAACACTTAATACGGGTTCTTCTTTAGAAAAAGGAGGGAGTGATAGTATGTTTTCAGCAAAGGCACCATTAAAACCAAGATAGTGCTCTTTCCATCCTGTTTGTTTGTTTGGACAATAACGATGCCATTCTCCTGGAAACAGTATAATTACGTCTCCGGAATTAACTTTGAAATTTCCGTATTTGTTTTCAAATATTCCAGATCCTTCTGTAATGTACAAAATTTGATACTCTTGAAGAATTCTGCCTTTACTCCATGTGAAATAATAACCATTGGGGTGTTCTCTGGAAGGGTATTCAGAGTTTTTTAAGGTAGTAGCTACGCCGGTAACAGTGATATACATTCCCCAATTAATGTCGTCTTCCCCGGCAGTAAGGTACTTGAAATAGTTTTGTTTGTACATAGTCGTTAGTCGATATAGCAGGTTGTTCTACGGTGCTAAATTAATAAATGTATTTAAAAGAGAAAAATGGAAATGTTTGAAAATAAATGAATTTAACAGATTGGGGGTGTCGATGATTATCTTTGTTTTTGATAATTTTTACTTCTGTGAGTTTAGAGATTAGGGTGATTTTGACAATTTCGGATTTGATAGTTTGAGAGGAGCTGAAAAAGATTGACTGATATTTTGGTTTGTTTATAATGATTAGATTATTAGTGTATTGGATTTGTGTTGTTTGTTAGATGAGGAAGTTTGAAATAGAGGATCTTTAGCTACGGTTCAATTTTTAGTTGTAATGATTTTAAGGATATTTCCCTTAACTTTTATTGTGTCTTGTTTAATAAAGTTGGTTAGTCCAATTGAAAAGAATGTTTACTTGCCATTCAAATTAAAGTTTTAATTTTTGAATAGGTTTAAGCCTCTTACTCCATCTAAAAGTGCTAACGCATCATTAATGTTTTCACAAAAATCACAAATATTTCAGAGAGTTGAAATGTTTAAAGTTTGTAACATTCTATTGCATCGTTGTTTGCGGTGCATTCTTGTTGTTGCTTTTTTAAGAATACAAAAAGTACTGATTTCCCCATCTAACCTGAAGTTAAATTCTCTTTGAATGAATAAGTTCCTAATGTTTCCTTTGGTTTTTTGATTTGTAATGTCATTTTATATAAATGTTTGGCCATTTTATGTATTGTCGTTTGTGATATCTATATCTACTTTTCATCACTAATTGCAAAGATTCCAAAAAGTTAAGATTTCGGAGTTTACACATCTTTTTATTAGATGTTTTTATTCGATAAGAATAATGAATCGTGAATAAAGTGTCAGGTATTGTCAATTAATCTGATTGGGACAAGGTGATGATGTTTATCAGTCCTTGGGAATGAAGTTAGTTCGAATAATGATGCCTTTTTCATATTCTGTAAAAAAAGTCTGGATTTATATTGTAGAATGCCAAATCTAATATGCATTCAAAGATATATTGCTCAGACTAATCTCTTTTGCCTTCGTCTGTTTTGAGCTTGCTTTTTATTAAAAATCAGTCGATGCCTTTATTCTGATAATTGTTATATGAATTCCATAAAATTGGAATCATATTTTGTGATGATTTGTAATGCCTATTGATAACTAACTTTTAGTAATAACTGAAGAACTAAAATGAAGAAAACGCGAGTATTGATTTTATTGCTTCTGATTGCAAGTGTCTCAAATACAATGGCTCTCAATTCTATTCTTAGTTCGAAGGGTGGAGATGTAAAGCTTAGAGTCGATTCAATTCTGCACAAAATGACCTTGCGTGAGAAAATAGATTACATTGGAGGAACGCAGGGTATTCGGATTCGAGGAATAGAAAGACTGGGTGTTCCGGAGTTGATCATGAGTGATGGTCCTTTGGGAATAAATAATGGACAGCCTTCAACTGTTTATCCTGCGCCTCTGTCGCTATCTGCAACATGGAATCCCAATCTCGCTGCTCAATTTGGAAAGCAAGTGGGATTGGATGCAAGAGCGAGAGGCATTCATATCTGGCTTGCTCCCGGAGTTAATATATATCGTTCTCCTTTATGCGGACGTAATTTTGAATATCTGGGGGAAGATCCTTATCTGTCTTCTCAAATGGTTGTTCCTATTGTCAAAAATGCACAGGATCAGGGAGTGTTGGCGACCGTTAAACACTTTGCGGGGAATAATCATGAATATAATCGAAGAAAGGTTAATTCTGAAATAGACGAGGGTACGTTAAATGAAATTTACCTTCCGGCATTTAAGGCTGCAGTGCAGAAGGCTGATGTTCATTGTGTGATGACTGCTTTTAATAAATTAAACGGGGTCTATTGCAGTCACAGTGATTATCTAATGAATAAGCTTCTTAAAGACGATTGGGGATTCAAAGGATTTGTGATGTCTGACTGGGAAGCAACTTATGATGGTATTGCTGCTGCAAACAGTGGACTTGATCTTGAAATGCCTTCCGGAAAGAGTATGAACTATGATGTATTGTCCAAAGCAATACTTGATGGAAAGGTAAAAGAAACAACTATTGATGATAAAGTAAGACGAATTCTCACAACTGCTATAAATGCCGGATTCTTTGATCGGCCTCAAAAACTGCAACAGGTTCCTTTGGATAATCCGGAAAGTAATAAGACTGCTCTAAACATTGCTCGTGAAGGAATAATTCTTCTTAAGAATAAAAATAATCTTCTTCCGTTGAATCGTGAGAAGATTAAGTCAATTGCCGTAATAGGACCGAATGCTCATCCTGCAGTGTGGGGAGGTGGCGGAAGTTCAAATGGTTATCCTTTCCATTCCGTAAGTTTTTATGATGGGATTCGGAATGTAGCTGGAGAAAAGATACAGGTTCGATATGAAGAAGGAATTTCTAAATGGTATAAAAAGTTATATGCCGAGTCTGAATTTTCTCATCAGGATACGAATGGAGTAATTCAGTCCGGACTGCAAGGAGAATATTTTGATAATATGAAATTAGAAGGTTCTCCAAAGATTGTTCGTACGGATAAAGTGGTAAACATCCCGCTTTCGGGAGGCTCTCCTGCTGATGGATTTGCTTATGATGAGTATTCTGTAAGATGGACGGGGTATATCACTCCGAAAGTGAATGGTGAATATGCTTTTGTGGCTGAGGCAAATGATGGGGTGAGAGTCTGGATAAATAATGAATTAATCGTTGATGACTGGAACAATCATGCAGATCAAATTCATACGGTTACTAAAATGCTTGAAGGCGGACAGTCCTATTCAGTGAAAATTGAATATTACGAATATCTTGATCTGTCTGAAGTGCATTTCGGCTGGGGGCTGGTTCAGGATGAATATAAGAATTCCGCAGTGCAGCTTGCTAAAGATGCAGATGTAGCAGTCGTTTGTGTTGGGTTTAATCCTTCAACAGAACAAGAAGCAAGTGATCGTCCTTTTGCACTTCCTGAGTATCAGAATGAATTAATTCAGCAAGTAAGTAAAGTCAATAAGAATACAATCGTCGTATTGAATGCCGGAGGAAGTGTTGATGCCGGACAATGGATTGATAAGATTCCTTCTTTTATTCATACTATCTATCCGGGACAAGATGGAGGACAGGCACTGGCAGAGATATTATTCGGAGATGTAAATCCTTCGGGACATTTACCCTTTTCTTATGAGAAAAAATGGGCGGATAACCCATGTGCTCCTTATTACCATACTTCTAATCCGGAAGAAACAAAATATACTGAAGGATTATTTGTTGGGTACAGAGGTTTTGACAAAAAGAAGATAAAACCATTATTTCCTTTTGGTTTTGGATTGAGCTATACTTCTTTTAAGTACAATGATTTGAAAGTTGATCGTACAAAAGATAAAGTTACGTTGAAGTTTGAAATTACCAATGTCGGAAATAAAAGTGGAGCAGATGTTGCACAGGTTTATGTTTCTGATTTGAACTGTTCAGTTGACCGACCGGTAAAAGAATTAAAAGCATTTAAAAAAGTCTTTCTTGAACCGGGTAGAACTAGCAATGTCGTAATTGAATTAGATAAAAATGCTTTTTCATATTATAGTGTAAGAGATCATGACTGGATTGTAGAGCCAGGGAAGTTTAAAATTCAGCTTGGAACTTCTTCGAGGGATATTAAACTTAGCACGATCGTGAATGTCTCTTCTTCTGTTGACCTTGCGGCAAAAACAAATAAGAGTAAAGAGAGTTTTCAGGTTGGAATCTTTTGGCCTCCGGTATGGGCATTTACCAATGACGAACAATACAAAAACATTAAAGAAGCAAATGTCGATTATATCCAAAATGTACTTGGCTCTCTTTTGGATACAGAGGAACGAAATCTAAAGATGCTCAGTCTGGCAGATAAATATGGATTGAAAGTATATGTTGCGGATCCAAGGGTGCATGGAACTTTAGAGGATCTTAAGACGATGGTTAATACTTACAAAGGATTCAAGGCTACGGCCGGATATTACATTGTAGATGAGCCGGGAGCTGATAGCTTTGCTAAAGTAGCTAAAACATATCAGGAAATTGTATCTCTGGATAGTACCCGGGTCCCTTATGTAAACTTGTTGCCTGAGTGGGCTGTGCCGGATTATCAGGCAAGTTATGTGGATAAGTGGATTGAAACAGTGGGGAAGAGAAATATTAAATATCTCTCTTTCGATAGTTATCCTTTTATGATAGATGGAACTTTCAGGGAAGCTCATTACCGGAATTTGGATATTGTCAGAGATGCCGGTTTAAAGAACGATATAAAAACATCTTGCTATCTTCAATCTATCGGGATTGAGAAGAATTATAGAAGGCCCAAGTCTGATGAATTACGATATAGTGCTTATTCAAGTCTGGCTTATGGTATAAAGAATGTGGTTTGGTTTACATATTGGACTCCAACCGATCGTGGTGAAGCCTTTACGACTTCAATTATAGATCCCCAAGGGAATAAGACGGATCTCTATGAACCGTTTAGAAGCATTAATTCCGAATTACGACAACTTGGAAAGACCTTGATTCATCTGGATGCTCATGAAGTTTATCATTTCGGGAATAATGTGCCTGATTGTGTAAAACGTCTTCCCGAATCATTTTTATGGCAACCGCTTAATCCCTCCGATGAATTGATTATTTCATCGTTTCTGGACCAATTTAGTCGGAAGCATTATGTGATGGTCGTAAACAAATCTCTAACAGAACAGAAAGAGATAAAGTTTCAACTGGATAATTCGATAAAGCAGGTGTTGCAGGTTTCTAAACTTGCAGGGAAAAACATTGCAACAAATTATAATCCTAAATCAGGGATCATATCTGATTTATTTATGCCCGGTGAAGGGAAATTGTACGAGCTAAAAGAATAGTTGTAACAATGATTCAGTACGAGATTGTTCCAACGATCCGGGTTCTGAATGATAAATCCCGGATTATTCTATTGATGTAGCTCTGCCATTTAATAAATGCAGAAAAGTCATGAAAATAAGAAACTGACTCTGCAAACTTTTGATAAAGTTGATTTATGAAAACAAAATTTAGGTTCCTAAGGATGAAACACTATTGTTCCTATTTGGTAGTTTTAATGTTCTTGTCAGTGTGTGGCATGAGTGCAAGTGCTCAAAATGCTTCAGGACAAAAGATTCAGGTTGTTCCAATGCCTGTAAAGGAAAAGGTAAATGCAGGTGCGTTTACCCTGACTTCGGATGTGAAGATTATAATCCCTGATGGGAATAAGGAAGTTGAAACAACTGCTCAATTATTTTCGGAACAAGTCTCTGCCAGTACAGGGCTCTCCTTGAAGAAAATTGGGAGTGCCGGAACAAACGGGAAATCGATTAGGCTTATATTGAATAAAGTCCAGAATAATGCAATCGGAACAGAAGGGTATGTGTTGAATGTAAAACCTTCGGGGATAACAATCAATGCAAATAAACCGGCCGGCTTATTCTATGGAGTTCAGACCTTAATACAACTGTTACCTTCCGAAACTGGGCAGGGAGGGAAGATCAATTCTAAATCATGGAATATTCCCTGTACTGAGATAACGGATTATCCGCGTTTCGGATGGAGAGGCCTGATGTTGGATGTAAGTCGTCATTTCTTTACAAAAGAATTTGTAAAAAGATATATCGATCAAATGGCAAAATATAAAATGAATGTTTTTCATTGGCATTTGACTGATAATCAAGGGTGGCGAATCGAGATAAAGGGATTTCCGGAGCTTACCAGAGTGGGAGCATGGAGGGTGCCCCGTACCGGAAGATTTTGGACTTTCGAAGCACCCCAACCTGGAGAAAAAGCAACAGACGGAGGATATTATACACAGGAAGATATTAAAGAAGTTGTCAGTTATGCTCAGAAAAGATTTGTGACGATTGTCCCTGAAGTTGATGTTCCCGGGCACAGTCTTGCCTTTATTGCTTCTTATCCGGAGGCTTCCTGTACTCATGCAAAATATGCTGTGAATGCCGGTTTCCCTCATGGTGATGAAGACCTTGTTCTATGTGTGGGGAATGAAGATAATTTTAAAAAACTTGAAACAATATTTAGCGAGGTTGCTGCATTATTTCCGGGGAAGTATATACATATCGGGGGAGATGAGGCAAATAAGGACAATTGGAAGAAATGCCCTCTTTGCCAAAAACGGATGAAAGATGAAGGACTGAAAAATGAGGAGCAGTTACAAAGTTACTTTATAAAGAGACTGGAGAAGATATTGGCTTCAAAAGGAAAGAAACTGATCGGCTG
>JAUZOB010000111.1 GCA_030706665.1 Bacteroidota bacterium | reverse complement strand
GGAACGATTTGTGAAGTACGTGCAGATTCCTGATTAGAGCTGAAATTCTGAACCATCTTGTGCACGACGGACTCTATTCCACACAATGCTATTCTAATTGAAATTCATCCTTTAAAATATCATTCACGTGTTCTGCTGGAGTATCACAAAGTCCGGGATAAAAGAAAAGGCTATTGGATGTATCTCCAATAGCCTTTTCTTTTATCGTGATTAATAAGTATGCATAACCGCCTCGATCCTTTTTCAACGGTTCGATTTTGACAGTTTAATGAGGGAATTATTTTCCTTCTTCCTGTTCCAGTGAATTATGAAGCGCCACCATTTTTATAGCGGTAACAGCTGCCTCGTCTCCTTTATTCCCAAGCTTTCCACCCGAACGATCAATTGCCTGTTGTTGATTATCGGTTGTAAGAAGGCCAAAGATAAAAGGGATATTGTAATTCATGTTGAGTTGAGTAATACCCTGAGTCACTCCCTGACAGATGAAGTCGAAATGACGGGTTTCTCCCTGAATAACGCAACCCAGACAGATAACAGCATCTACATCTTTATATTCGGCAATGAATTGAGCTCCGAGTGTCAATTCAAAGCTTCCCGGCACATGATGCAAATGAATGTTTTCATCTGTAGCACCATGTTTCTTCAGTGTATCAACTGCACCTTTAGCAAGAGCAAAGGTGATTTCATTGTTCCATTCAGAGACTACTATTCCGAATTTCATATCGGCAGCCGAAGGAACACTGTTCATATCGTAAGCAGATAAATCTTTTGTTGCCATAGCTTAATTTGATTTTCCCAAAAATAAAAAATCCCCTCGGAATGGAGGGGATTTTTATGATGTATAGATAGAATTTATTTTTTCACATTAACGCGAGCAATGTATTTTTCAACATTACGAGCTTCAGTACTTGCAGGAAATTTAGTTTTAATTGATTCATAAGTTTCAAGTGCTTTGTCAAGCTGATTCATGTCTTCATAAAGAATACCAAGCTTCATCAGGTAGATCGGACTTGTGAATTCGTTCTCGAATGAGGCAGCTTTTTCATAAAGAGAAACAGCCTTGTCTTTATTCCCCAATTCAACATTAGCATCACCCTGTGCACCTGTTGCAACTGCTTTTAAATTAAGCTCACTAGTTTTGAATTTCTTCAACTGATCAAGAGCTTCCTGAAATTTACCCAGATGAAGGAAAGAAATACCTGCATAGTAATGTGCCAGATTTGCAGCATCGGTAAATTTATATTGATCAATTATATCGAGAAAACCCAAATAGTTTCCGTCGCCGTTAAGGGCAAGACTATAGGAGTCTTTTTCAAAATATTGTTCTGCAACAAACATTTGTGACAGTGCTTCTTTCTCGCGAGGTTGGAAGTAAAACTTCTTTGCCCCAAGAAAGATGGCAACAGCTAAAATAATAACAACAGCAGCAATACTGATCATTTTACGGTTTTTCTCGATAAACTGCTCTGATCTTGTTAAAGCACTTTCGATCTCTACCAGGCTCTCGCCCTGCTTAACGTTTTTCTTATCGTTTGCCATATCTTTTGATTAGATTTTTCTAAAATTCCAACGCAAAAATAAACTTTTTGCGATAATATCTACAATTTTTTGTTCATAAATCGTCCTCCTTTTCCTGATTCCTCTAATTATTCTTTTTCTGTTCTCTATTCTGATGAATTGCACATAAAGCTTAACATGTTGAAGGTTTTTTACCCTTTTATTTTTATTAGATTTGCACGACACAGAAGGAACATGTTTCCCCCTTTTTTGAAAAAGAGGCGGTAAATGCCTTAAAAATTTAGCAGTCAGATGTATATCCGTGATCTTTCATTACTCAATTTTAAAAACTTTGAAGAGACTGAATTGGCTTTCTCTCCGAAGTTGAATTGCTTTATTGGAAATAATGGAGTCGGAAAGACCAATCTGCTGGATGCAGTCTATTATCTTTCTTTTTGCAAAAGCTTTTTAAATTCCATTGAAGCCGAGAATATCCGCCATGGTGAGGAATTTCTGGCGATTCAGGGAGTTTATGTCCGGAATGATCAGGAGGAAGTAATTCATTGTGGATTGAAGAAAGGTCAAAGCAAACAATTTAAAAGAAATAAGAAGGAATATTCAAAACTGGCTGATCATATTGGACTTCTACCGTTGGTTATGGTTTCGCCTTCTGATATAAGCCTGATTTTGGGGGGAAGTGAAGAACGACGTAAGTTCATGGACAGTGTTATTTCGCAATATGACCGTAAATACCTGGATGTACTGCTTCGTTATAACAGAGCTCTCCTTCAACGTAATAATCTTCTGAAGAATTTTGCCCAAATCCAACGTTTTGATTATGGAATGTTAGAAGCGTGGGATGATCAACTTATTGTTTTGGGGAAAGAGATCAACGTGAAGCGTGCGGAGTTTATCCAAAAGCTGCTTCCTGTATTTCAGAAATTCTATGAACTCGTTTCTCAAGGGCATGAAATCGTGGAACTGGTTTATGAATCAGCATTGAATGACCATGATTTTCAGGAACTGATTCGGGAAGCTTTGCCTCGTGACCGTGCCGCTCAGCATACTACAGTCGGAATTCATAAAGATGACCTTCACTTTAAACTTGGAGATTATCCGATGAAGAAACTAGGCTCACAGGGACAAAAGAAGACATATCTTGTTGCCTTGAAGCTGGCCCAGTTTGATTTTATCTGCAAGATAAGCGGACTTAAACCGATCTTGCTTCTGGATGATATCTTCGATAAATTAGATTCCATACGCGTTGAACAGATTATTAAACTGGTTTCGGAAGAGCACTTCGGTCAGATTTTTATTACTGATACGAACCGGGAACATCTGGATCATATCATTGTGAGTGCAGGAGCCGATTATAAAATATTTCACATTGAAGACGGACAAGTTGCTGAAATTCGTGGAAGTGAAAAGGAAGTAGTATTATGAGGAAAAGTAAAATCTTAAAGTTGAGTGATGTCGTTCAGGAATATCTGAAAGAAAATCATATCGATAATCGGTTGAAAGAAGCCGATCTTGTCAGCTCCTGGGAAACAATTATGGGAAGGACAATCGCTCTGTCTACCTCTAAGATTTACATCCATAATCGCATCTTGTTTATTTATTTACGTTCTTCTGTTATACGGCAAGAGCTTTTTATGATGCGAGAACAGATTCGTCAATCCCTTAATCAACATGTAGGCGGAGATGTGATCGATGAAGTCATTTTGAGATAAAACGCTGCATCATTATTTTGTGATTCTTTAAGTAGGTTGATCCACAGGTATTATCGGTATCTTTTGTAAAAGGTTTAATGTAATCGGTAGCAAACCGTATCGTTGATCTGTTAGCATTGTCATTGCCTTTTCTTCGTAGAATATTTTTATTTTATAATACTTCAGACAGGCTTTTCGGGACTCTTCATCCATTTTCCTAATTCACTTGTTTCTTAATCTCTCCGGAAAATTTAAATTGACTGAAAACCAAGCTGATGTTCATCCGAATATTTTTAGGAAGCGGCATTATTCCGTTAACTTCTGAAAACTACTCATCGAATCCTTCTTTTATGTACCAACCAGTTCATACCAGTATGAAATAAAAATGAAGAAAAATAATTTATCTAAGTGTCAGTATATGAGTGTTTAATATGTGTTTGGTGCATAATTTTGATGGTAGGGTATATTGCAATTCCATTTAGTCTTATTACTTTTAGCAGCATAAACCTTTCGATTAACTAAATATCAACTTCATGGTAAGAGAAAAAATGTATTTAATGTCGCTTTTTGCCATTTTAATGTGTTCGGGTGTTTCTGCACAGAATCAGGAATGGCAAAATCCAAAGGTCAATCAGATCAATAGAGAACCGATGCATGCAACTTTTTTTGCATATGAAAGCAAAAAGCTTGCATTAGATGGAGCTAAGGAGAAATCATCCTTGTTTCTGAATCTGAATGGAACATGGAAATTTAAATGGGTTGCCAGACAATCTGAGAAACCGGCTAATTTCTTTAAACCTGGCTATGATGATTCAAAATGGGATAATTTTCAGGTTCCCGGAATTTGGGAAGTAAATGGATATGGGGATCCCATCTACACAAACTCAAGTTATGAGTTCGAACATATTATGCAGCCCAACCCTCCTTATGTTCCCACCGAATTAAATCCCGTAGGGTCTTATCGCCGAATTGTTACTCTTCCGGAAAATTGGAAAGGGAAGGATGTATTTATTCAATTCGGAGCCGTACGATCTAATTTGTATGTATGGATTAATGGGAAGTTTGTAGGCTATAGCGAAGACAGTAAGTTGCCGGCAGAATTTAATATTACGAAGTATGTAAAGCCAGGTAAAAATGTTATTGCATTTCAATCCTATCGCTGGTGCGACGGGAATTACCTGGAATGTCAGGATATGTGGCGCATTTCGGGTGTCTCACGCGATGTGATGCTTGAAGCCCGCAACCCGATTCATGTTCGTGATTATGAAGTGATCCCTGATTTGGATGCAAACTATCAAAACGGATCTCTGAAAGTCAATGTTGAATTGTATAAAGCTGAAACTGCTGCTGTAGAACTTGAACTTTTAGATTCTAAAGGTGCAAAAGTTGCCGTTCAGACTCTAAATTTCAATAAAGGGAAGGCTTCCGGAAGTCTGAATGTTGAGAATCCTGCCAAATGGACTGCAGAAACTCCGAATCTTTACAAATTGATATTGACTCTGAAAGACAGCAAGGGTAGTGTGATCGAATCCATTCCTCAGATTGTAGGTTTCAGAAAAATAGAACTGAAGAATTCTCAGGTGCTGATCAATGGACAACCTATCCTGTTCAAAGGTGTGAACCGTCATGAAATGGATCCGCTTTCTGCTACTTTCATCAGTCACGAGCGTATGGAACAGGATATCCGTGTCATGAAGGAATGCAATATCAATGCAATTCGTACCTGCCATTATCCTAACGATCCTTACCTGTACGAATTATGCTGCAAGTACGGTATGTATATGGTTGGTGAAGCAGATCTCGAATCTCATGGGATGGGATATGGTGAAAAGACCCTTGCTAAAAATCCTGCATGGGATGTTGCTCATATGGAACGTTTCTCAAGAATGGTTGAAAGAGATAAAAACTACCCGTCAATTATTTTCTGGTCATTAGGAAACGAAGCCGGTGACGGTCCTAATTTTGAAAAGACTTATGCCTGGGGAAAGAATCGTGATAAAACACGCCCGGTTCAGTATGAACAGGCTGGTTTAACGAATCACACTGATATCTTTTGCCCTATGTATTATCGTCCGGAAGGGATGATTAAATATGCAGAAAGCAAAACGAACCGTCCTTTGATTCAGTGTGAGTACGCTCATGCCATGGGAAACTCAGAAGGTGGATTCAAAGAATACTGGGATATCATTCGTAAATACCCGGTACTTCAGGGTGGATTTATCTGGGACTTCGTAGATCAGGGATTCCGTAAGTTCAATGAGCAAGGTGACATGTTTTATGCTTATGGGGGAGATTACGGAAAAGGGTTGCCTTCAGACAATAACTTCATGTGTAACGGATTGGTTGGTCCGGACCGTGTTCTTAACCCTCATACTTATGAAGTTCGGAAACAATATCAGAATATCTGGACCAAACTGGTTGACCCGTCAACCGGCAAAATCAGCATTTATAATGAAAACTTCTATATTGACTTAAGCAATTATTACCTTGAATGGCAATTGCTTTCAACCGGAAAAGTTGTTCGTCAGGGAGTAGTTGACAATCTGAATACAGCTCCACATCAGACTCAGGAAGTTACTTTGGGCTACTCGCTTCCGGAAGAAAACAGCGAAGTATTCCTGAATGTGACTTATAAATTGAAATCAGAGTACAATATGCTTCCTGCAGGACAAGAAGTTGCCTGGGATCAGATGACCATTAAAGAAGTTCCGGTACAGCCTTTGAATATCGCACCGAGCACACAGAAAGTTCAAATGAACGAATCGGACAATGAACTTGTGGTAAGTGGTGATGTATCAAGTGTTGTGTTTGATAAAACAACCGGATTGATCAAACAGATCTCTCAAAAAGGAGTCAATCTGATCAAAGACGGAGCGGCTTTAAAACCTAATTTCTGGAGAGGCCCTACTGATAATGATTTCGGAGCAGGCAGACAAAATAAACTGGTTGCCTGGAAAAATGCTTCATCAAATCAGGTGCTTAAAAGCTTCAAGGCCGAATATCAGGGAAATAATGTTGAAGTAAATGCAACACTTGAGCTTCCGGATGTTAAATCACTCCTGAATCTGAAATATGTAGTCAATGAAAACGGGCAGGTTTTAGTTTCTGAGAACCTGAATGTTGACAAGAGTGCTGATGCAACGAAGATGCCTTATCTTGTTCGTTTCGGAATGCAGTTGCCGATGCCGAAATCATTCAATAAAATTGAATACTACGGAAGAGGTCCGGTAGAAAATTACTGGGACAGAAAAAGCTGTACGCCTGTAGGAATCTTCAATCAAACTGTAGCAAGCCAGTTTTATCCCTTTGTCCGTCCGCAGGAAACCGGGAATAAGACTGATATCCGTTGGTGGAAAGTTGTTGATATAGACGGACGCGGTTTGATGTTCCAATCAGATGTGCTGTTTAATGCAACTGCACTGCATTTCCTTACTTCGGATCTTGATGATGGCAGTGAAAAACATCAACGTCATTCAGGTGAGTTGCATGAGCGTGATCTTACCAATGTGAGCATCGACTTGCAACAGATGGGATTAGGTTGTATTGACAGTTGGGGAAGCTGGCCTCTGCAAAAATATCTTTTGCCTTATCAAGATTATAGCTTTAATTTCCTGATTTCTCCGGTAGCTAAAAAATAAGCATTTTCATTTTTAGAATGAAAGGGCTCAAACGAATCAGTTTTTAGACTTAAACCGGAATTGCAATAATAAAAAGGGGAGCGAGTTACAGACTTTGCTCCCCTTGTCATTTTATATTCTGTGATTGATATGATTGTCGAATCATGCACCGAATAAAATTTTTTACACATTTAAGAAAGGTATTTACAATTTTTCTTTGATAGACGGTGATTTAGTGTTTTTTTTGTATGACAGTAAAGTTGACGAAGGAAATATTGGGAATAAATTGAAAAGTCTTTATTCCTGATGGCTTATCATGTTGATATACAAATATTAGAACAATAAAATGATTTGGTAGAGAAATAAATAAAAATTGTTAATTGTTTTTTCTAACATGTCATTTATCAAGTGAAAAGTGAAAAAACTTCACCAATTTTGCAACAACTAAAAACAACGTATTCAATTTATATCATTACTGGCTTTATGGGAAAGACGCTTTTAATCAGAGATGTTACTTTAAGAGACGGGCAGCAATCACTATTTGCGACCCGTATGACACAGGAACAGTTAGAGAGGGTTATCCCTTTTTATAAAGAAGCAGGCTTTTATGCCATGGAAGTATGGGGTGGTGCAGTCCCCGATTCCATTATGCGTTATTTGAATGAAGATCCATGGGAAAGATTAGAGAAGATTAAGAAAGAGATTGGCAATATCTCTCATCTTACAGCTCTCTCAAGAGGTAGAAACCTCTTCGGTTATAATCCATATCCGGAATCAGTTATCGAAGGTTTTAATCGTAATGCAGTTGAGTCTGGTATTTCGATCATGCGTATTTTCGATGCATTGAATGATACTAACAACATTAAGAGTACCATTAAATATGTAAAAGCACATGGCGGAATGGCTGACTGTGCAGTTTGCTATACAGTCGATCCTAAGTTCAGTCGTAAAGAAAGATTCCTTTCTTTGCTGAAAGGCAAAAGACTCCCTAAAAACATCTTTACCATTGACTATTTTGTCAATATGGCAAAAGAGCTTGAAAAATTAGGGGCTGACATGGTTACCCTGAAAGATATGTCCGGATTGGTTAATCCAACTAAAGCCGGGAAGATCATTAAGGCCATGAAAGATAATCTGAAAATTAAAGTAGATTTTCATACACACTGTACTCCTGGATACGGTTTAGCTTCTGCTGTGATGGCTATCATCAATGGAGTAGATATCCTTGATACTGCTCTTTTGAACTTCTCAGGCGGTCCTGCTGCTCCATCTTTCGAATTGATCTATTTGTTCTGCCAGAAACTGGGAATTCAAATTGATGTAAAATTGGAGCCGGTTGTTGAAATCAATAAATTGCTTAAGACGATCCGTCTTGAAATGGCAAATATCGATAGCTACAAAATCTATCCTATCGAATTTGATATTACGAAAGATAAGCTTCCTGCTAACATCGATAAGTTATTTGATGATGCAATCCAATATGCAAAAGCAGACAATGAAGAAGAATTGCTGAATGCTTGCTATCAGATTGAAAGATACTTCAACTTCCCTGAACCGAATGAAAAAGTAAAATTTGCTGAAGTTCCGGGTGGTATGTATACCAACATGCTTGCTCAGCTGAAACAGTTGAAAGTTGAAGAGCTTCTGCCAAGAGTATTGGAAGTAATCCCAACTGTACGTTTGGCTGCAGGATGTCCTCCGCTGGTAACTCCTTCAAGCCAGATTGTAGGTGCTCAGGCTGTAAACTGTGTGATTGACGAGAAGAAAGGGGTTCCTTTCTATACCAATAAATCAATTCAGTTTGTAAACCTGGTAAAAGGTTCTTACGGAAAGACTCCAATTCCAATTGATCCTGAATTCCGTCTGAAAATTGCCGGTACTCGCGAAGAAATTCCTTACAATACCGACAACTATCAGAAACAACCGAATCCTTCATTCCCTGAGTATGGCGAAAATGTTAAGCTTGCTCAGAATGAAAAAGAAGAGCTTCTTCTAGAGTTGTTCCCGGTTGTTGCATCTAAATTCTTGAAAGACAGACTTGATAGAATTCACAGAGCAAAATTGGATACTGAAGCAGCTGAAAGACAGAGAATCGAAGATGAAGAACGTAAAGCTTTTGAAGAAGAACGTCGTAAATACGAAGCTCTTACTGATGAAGAAAAACGCGAACGTTTGATGAACGGTCTTTATAACTACTAAAAGTTAGATTATACGATATAAAAAGGCAGTGAGAAATCACTGCCTTTTTTTGTGTCCATACTAACGGAACGATTATTCTCGATTAAACGAAATTCTATCTGAGATTATTGATTCAGTCCTGAATTTTAGCTGTTCGGGATAGAAAGAAGAGATTCTATCCCATCAGATTCACTTTAGTTTGAGGGGAAAAACGGATATCTCTTAATGAATATATTCTTACAAATTCAATTAGTGATTTTTATTCCCTTGTCTTTATGCAATTTCAGAACTGAAAGGTAAATCTATCAGACTTCGGTAAAGGCGAACTTATTGTCTGTTGAGTTGAATACAGTCACTTAGGGGAATATTTCAGTTTAAGCATAGGAAAACCTCTAGCCCGGCATATTTCTCTTACTGACGAATAACCATTCCTCAACCCTTTCTCTACCTAAGTGGTAATGGAAGGGTAGCGCAACGGTAAAGGAATGGTAAGACAAATTAGGTGCAGTTTTGGTTTAGATAATACCTTTTAATGCATCAATGGTTTTGTTCGGATTAAATTCAATCACTTCATACGATGCAACTCCGTTTGCAAAGAATGGATCTTCTTTGATAATCGGATCTATTTCATCTCTGTTTTTTGCTTTACAAAGGATAACTCCGCCAACTCTTGGATTCTGTGGCCCAGAGCATAAAAAATGACCAGAAGCATAGTATCGGTCAAGAAAATGTCGATGAGCTTCAAGAT
>JAUZOB010000110.1 GCA_030706665.1 Bacteroidota bacterium | reverse complement strand
GAAACCTGCGGCATGCGCGGATTCTTTAATTGAGTTACACTGGGCATCCGGCCAAATAGCCAGAAGATGTTTAGTTCCAGGGCGATGTAATAGAAGAAGAAAAATAAGATGACATAAGAGATGTAGCGCAAAGTTTTCCGAAATGGAGTTCTTTGCTTGTAGTTGTCTTTGGCGGGAAAGAGAAATTCTTTCACCGGAGACCATACCGGGCGGGAGTATTCTTTGAATGCTCCCAGTTTCTTACGCATTGCAGCGTAAATTTTCTTAAGGTTTTTAATCCAAGTTTTCAATTTTCAGACTGTTCTTTAAATTCGACGTAGTCATTTGTTTACTGTCATACAATTAACCTAATGGTTGCTTTTGCCGGACAGCTTGGAATGTTCAATAATTTTAGTTGACAAAAGTAGGAAGAATTTTTCATTCAAAAATCATTGAACATCGTACCTGTTGGTCAATTTATTTTGACCGATGGTTAAGTGCCTCTGCAATTCGATTGAGTCCTTCCACAAGAATAGAACGTGGACATCCGATATTCAGCCTCATAAATCCAGAACCACCTGTCCCGAAACGAAGTCCGTCACTTAGGCCTACTTTTGCTTCATGCGTGAAAAAATTTATCAATTCTTCGTCTGTCATACCAAGTTTTGAACAATCGAGCCAGACAAGATATGTTGCTTCCGGTTGAATAACCTTTATTGACGGAATTTGTTCTGAGAAAAAGGTTTTCAGATAGTTGTAATTCCCTTCTATATATTTCATCAACTGACTCAGCCATTCATCTCCTTTACTGTACGCAGCCTCAAGAGCAACGTTCCCAAAAATATTGCCCAGACTGACATGAAGAATGTCAAGTATTTTTGAATATTTCCTTCGTAGTGTGTCATTTGGAATGATGATGACGGAGGTGGATAAGCCTGCTACATTGAAGGTTTTACTCGGGGCCATGCAGACGATTGTGTTTTGTTCCATTTTTTTTGAAACGGATGCGGCAGGAATGTGTTTGTTTCCACTATATATGAGATCTGAATGAATCTCGTCAGAGACTAACAGAATATTGTTTTCAATACAGATTTTACCTAATGCCTCCAGTTCTTCTTTTTTCCACACCATCCCTGCAGGATTATGAGGGTTACAGAGAATAAGCATCTTCGTCTTTGAATCGATCTTCTTTTTGAGATCGTCAAGATCGAATCGATATCGGCCATTCTCCAAAATAAGTGGATTTTCGACCATTTCACGATCTGTCCCTTTAATGCAGGTAAAGAAAGGGAAATATACAGGCGGCTGTACGATGATCTTATCTCCCGGAGAAGTGAAAGAGAGTATTGACATGGTGATGCCTGAAACGACTCCCGGACTGAATGAGATCCATTTACGGGAAATATCCCAATTGTGACGTCGTTTCATCCAACCAGCAATAGCTTCATAATAAGAATCATTGCGGAAGGTATAACCCAGAACTTCATGTTCTCCACGTTCATGAATAGCATCAATAATGAAGTCCGGAGTTCGGAAGTCCATATCGGCTACCCACATCGGAAGGACATTGGCATTGCCGAATACTTTTTCTCTGCGATCGTATTTTTCGCAATCTGTATTTTCCCGATGGATGATCTCGTCGAAATTGTATGTCATACTTCTTAGAAATGAATTTATAGATCAATTTTCCGGAGGATATTTAAACCATCTTTTTTTTCTACTTTTAGTATATAATTAAAACGGTTGAGCGATAAGCAAAGAACAAAATCGCTTGAAGGAGACCATTCGTAGTTGTGTGGGTCCAGTAACCTGGCTCCGGTGCCTCTTCTGATTCTTTCGATCATCTCACCAAAGTCATTGGGCTTTCCTTCCAAGCCGTTCTTGACGTATTCTGCCAATGTGGTATCTTCGTCTGCGGGATACTTTGTGCTATACCCCATACAAACCAAAGAAACTGTTTCGGGATTTTGCCTGCGAATATATTCAATGATTGCAGAAGCATTTACAAAACTTCCGGTTATTATTTCATCTGCATGATCGGCTAATACGATCCCTTGTGTGCCGGCACTGGTAGTATGAATAATGGTTTTTCCTGTGAAATTCTTGTTTAGTATGTGGGTTGGGGAATTCCCAAAGTCGAAACCTGGCACGATCCGTTCATTTCGCTCTCCGATTAGAAGATATTCGGGATTGTTTGCTTTAAGCTCAAAGGCTTGTTCTATAGAAGATACAGGTATGATGGCCTCTGCTCCGCGGTCGAATAAGTAACAGGCCATTGAGAATGCTCTGAAGACATCGATGACGACTGTGAGTCCTTTGGCATTTTTGGCTCCTTCGACCAATTGCAGGATGTTGATTTCCATATATGTTTGCTTTTGATGTCGCAAAAGTAAAATTTTTTGTCCTTTAGTGAACATGCTACATCCGTTGATCGTTGTCCTTTAGACAACTTTAACACATTCCTGATAATTGCTTGTTAAAAAGGCTGTCCTTTGGGGACAGCCTCCTGTTTTAAAAAATGATTATCCTTCTAAAAAAGTCAAAATGATCTTGTGTCTATCTATGAATGGAGCTAATTTGTAATATCTGTTGAATTCAAAATTCAGATGTTAATTATTTTCTGTGATTCTGCCTGCGTAATTTGCGGACGACTATTATTTCCGGTTAATATCTCCACCTGAAGACTTGTGTGATTCAATCTTCTTGGGGTTTCCTTTGTATGAAATATTGCTACCGCTTGAGGCATTCCCATTGAAATCTTCTTTTACATTTACCGTGCAGTTACTTCCGCTGCTCGAATTTGCGATGCATTTTAAAGATTCAAGGCCGGAAGCATTAAGATTGGATCCGCTGGACGATTTCACATCAAGATTGTCCGTTTTACCTTCAAGTTTCATATTAGAACCGCTACTGGTTGAACAGCGGACGCTTTTTGCTTCAATTGCGGCAATTAGCCTGCTGCCGCTTGAGGCATGGATCTCGATGTCATCTGTTTTGATGATTCCGTTTGTTTCAGCATGAGAACCGGAACTGCTTTCCAATCGGTTGAGATTCGGTGTCGTAACTGATACTTTCAGAATTTTTGGATTGATGATACTCCCCTTGGCAAAAACTTCCAGTATCCCATTGTGAACTTCTGTGTGAATTTTGTCCTGAAGATTCTCGTCGGTTGTAACTTCTACTTTGGTCTCATTGGCTTGTTTAACAACAAGCATGATGCCGGTCGATACTTTAATGCCATTGAAGTTCTCCGTTGCCCTGGTTTTTGTAACCACATTCCCGTTTCCTCTTTCTCCTATTGCATTACATGCGCAAAAAGAAATGATAAGAAAGCATATGATAGATGCGCGTAAATTTGAAATTAGAAGTCTCATGATGAATAGTTTTTACGTTTTCAGATAAGACGCTGGCATCTGGGTAAATGTTACAAGTTTAAGGGATAAATCTTTTGTTGAAGTTTCCTATATGCAGATATTTGAGAAGCAACCGAGGGTGATGGGTAAAAAAAGCCCTCCGACATTTGTCGGAGGGCAAACAAACGATCCCCTAAAACTAACCCTAGGTAATTATACTTCGGGTTTACTTTGCCATCTTTATGGCAAAATTTCTTCTCATGCCGTTATCTCTTCTCTGGTCAAACATAACTCGTTGTTCGTCGGTAAGCAATGCTCTCATCTTCTGATGATAGTTTGCCTGAATTTTTGCTAATTTAGTTTTAACAACACTCATCTTGTCAATACTTTTGTAAATAGCCTCTATATCGGGGCTGTTTTGTGTGACAAGGGTCTGGTGGTGAGCTTCCAGTTCGCGTAACTCGTCTTTGAGCGGTTTAACTTCTTTGAACATTTGCATGTGCAAGTCTTTGAATTGAGCTTTTTGTGCATCTGTCAATTTTAACTGATCCGCAGGGCCGTGTTCGCGTTCAATGCCCTGGTGAGCTTTTTCTTTCCTTTGTTCTTGTGGTTGGGCTGAAACGGCAACGCTTATAAAAAGTGCCATTATTGTGACCCCTAAGACAGATAAAAGTTGATTTTTCATAACTGCTTGTTTTGTGTTTATGTGTGTTTATGCTTGTGTGTTTGTGTAAATTCGTTTTTTTGACTCCGTTTTTTTTAAAAGGTTTAAATGAGAAGTTGGATTTTTTTTTATTCAAAAGCAGTTTTATTCAAAAATAGCTAAAAAGGAAAACGATGTATTTTGCTTGATTTATAGGGGATTGTTGTGTGGATAGCATCCTTAAGTTGTACTTGTTTCTTGAGATTTGTATGAAGAAATGCGGAAAAGATGTTTTAAATATTGTTTGCAACTTTATTTCTTCATCAGGGTTATTCGTTGAATGCGGTCAGTGTTATTTTTTGAAGCAGATATTGCAAATCTGCGTAAGAACTGAAGAGAATATAGATCCTTCTGATAAGGCAATAATAATGAAGCAGAATGCCGAATTGAAAGGTATGTGATACAAATAGGAATTTGGGAAAGCAAAATATTTCAGATTCAGATGAATAAACTGTTGCATAATCGGAAAAAAGAAAATACTTTTGCAGTCCCGATTATTGTCACGAATTGTCATTCTTCTAATGTATTGATATCTATTCCGTAGCAGAAGTTATTAACGGGAGACTTGTTGATAAAAGAAGCTTTATTGAGAGTTAGAAGAAGAGAGAATGAGAGATGAAAAATTTTTGTTTTATTTTTTTAAACTTTTAAAAAGTGGATACATTAAGCTACAAAACTGTATCGGCCAATAGGGCAACCGTACAGAAAGAATGGGTTGTTGTAGACGCAACGGATATGCCATTAGGACGTTTGGCAAGCAAAGTCGCCAAGATCCTGAGGGGTAAAAATAAACCGAGCTACACACCACATGCTGACTGTGGCGATTACGTCATTGTGCTGAACTCTGAGAAAGTTCGTCTGACAGGTAAAAAAATGTCGGATAAGGTCTATGTAAGACATACCGGTTATCCTGGTGGTCAGAGATTTCAAACTCCTAGCGATATATTGGCCAAATATCCTGAACGACTGGTTGAAAAAGCCGTTAAAGGGATGCTTCCTAAAAACAGATTAGGAAGAGAGATCTTCACTCACCTCTATGCAGTAGTAGGAGGCGAACACAACAAAGAAGCACAGAAACCCAAGTTTATTGATTTAAATACCATTAAATAATCAGCATGGAAAGCATTGTTGCAATTGGTAGACGGAAGACAGCTATAGCGCGTATTCATGTCCGCGAAGGCAAAGGAAATATTACTATCAACAAAAGGGATTTATTAAATTATTTTCCTTCAGATATGCTGCAGTTTGTGGTCAAACAGCCATTAAATCTGCTTCAGAAAGCCGATCAATATGATATCAAGGTTAATCTGGGCGGTGGAGGCTTTAATGGTCAGGCAGAAGCATTGCGCTTGGCAATTGCAAGAGCTTTGATCAAGATTGACCCTGAATACAAAAGCGCATTGAGAGCAGCAGGTTTTGTTACTCGTGACCCACGTGAGGTTGAACGTAAAAAACCAGGTCGTCCGAAAGCTCGTAAGAGATTCCAGTTCTCTAAACGTTAATCGTTTATTTGATCAGATTGTTAAACCTTGTTTAGTATCTAAATTATCGGGACTCATCATGAAGACTACCCGATGGTTGCTGATAAAGAACGTAAACAAACATTTAAAATGTCAAGAACAAATTTCGAAGAATTATTGGAAGCCGGAGTTCACTTCGGTCACCTAAAAAGAAAGTGGAATCCCAGCATGGCTCCTTATATTTTCATGGAGCGCAATGGAATTCATATCATCGATCTTCAGAAAACAGTTGTGAAAATCGATGAAGCAGCAGCTGCCCTTAAGCAAATTGCAAAATCGGGACGCAAGATTCTTTTCGTAGCCACCAAGAAACAGGCTAAACAAATTGTATCCGACCTTGTTTCTCAGGTAAATATGCCCTATGTAACCGAACGGTGGCCAGGCGGTATGCTTACTAACTTTCCTACTATCCGTAAAGCCGTTAAAAAGATGGCTTCTATCGATAAATTAATGCGCGATGGCAGTTGGGAAAGCCTTTCAAAACGTGAACGGCTTCAAATTACCCGTCAACGTGCAAAACTTGAAAAAGTACTCGGTAGTATTGCCGACCTTACTCGTCTTCCTGCAGCTCTTTTTATTGTTGACGTATTGAAAGAAAAAATCGCAGTACGTGAGGCTGAACGTCTTGGAATTCCAGTATTCGCAATGGTTGATACTAACTCTTCTCCTGAAGGAATCGATTTCGTAATCCCTGCTAATGATGATGCTTCTCAGTCAATCGATCTTATCGTTAAGTCGATGTGCGATGCAATCAAAGAAGGTCTTTCTGAACGTAAAGTAGAACGTGAGAAAGAAGCTTCTGAGAATGAAGGCAAAAAGAAAAGCAAAAAAGACGATGAGTCTAAAGCTGTAGCTGCACGTGCTGAAGAAGATGATGAAGAGGAAGAAGTTGAAGACGAAGATGCAGAAGTCGAAGACAAAGAAGAAGCTAGCGAAGAATAATTTATTAAAGAACAAATTCTAAAACTGAATAACATGTCTGTTTCAGCCTCTGATGTAATGAAGTTGCGTAATGCAACCGGAGCAGGAATGATGGATTGTAAAAAAGCCCTCGTCGAAGCTAATGGAGATTTTGACCGTGCAATAGAAGTTATTCGCGAAAGAGGTAAGTTGATCGCCAGTAAACGTGCTGACCGTGAAGCTACTGAAGGCGTTGTTCTTGCTCGTGTCTCAGATGATAAAAAATTCGGTGCTGTAGTTGTGTTAAACTGCGAAACTGACTTTGTTGCTAAAAACGAAGGGTTTGTCACCTTCGCTGGTAAAATTCTTGATCTGGCTATTGCAAATAAAGCTGCCAGTCTGGAAGCTGTTAAAGCTCTGGAATTGGAAGGCCGTACTGTTGAAGCTTACGTGATGGAACAAACCGGTATTATCGGTGAAAAACTTGATTTATCATATTTCGCTAATGTTGAAGCAGAAACTGTAGTTGCTTATATCCATCCGGGTAACAAACTTGCTACAGCTGTAGGTTTCAATCTTGCTAACGTCGATGAACATGTTGCTAAAGATGTCGCAATGCAGGTTGCTGCAATGAGCCCTGTTTCTGTTGATAAGGACGATGTTCCTGCTGACGTTATAGAACAGGAACTGCGTATTGCGAAAGAAAAATTCCGTCTTGAAGGGAAACCTGAAAATATGATCGAAAAGATTGCTCAGGGTTCTTTGCAAAAGTTCTTTAAGGAGAATACTCTTCTTAACCAGGGCTTTATTAAAGAAGGGAAAATGACTGTTCGCGATTATCTGAAGAGCGTGAGTGGTGATTTAACTGTTACCTCATTCAAACGTTTTACATTGAACCAATAGTCATTTATTGCTCAATAATAATTGCCAGGAGGCTGTCTTTTTAAGGCAGCCTCCTGTTTTTTTACCTCTCCTTTAAACAATCTCTCTGTTTTTCAATAATGCATCTGACGTTCTGCTTTTTCAAACGGTTCCTTAATATTTGGCCTTTCATGATACAGAATTTTGGGATAATTCGGATGCAGTTCAGATCTATTAATACTTTCTGAATTTTGTCCGGAATCTATTGCGAAAATTTTAGGAAGTGCCTCGGTGATTTTGTGTTCAAGATCTAATATTTTTTCAATTAGTGAAAAACAGTGTTGTTTAGATTTAACTAACTTTGTGCGATTATCAAACATAAAAGTATGGCAAAATATAAACGTGTCCTTCTCAAGCTGAGCGGCGAATCGCTTATGGGTGAACAACAGTATGGAATTGATCCGGTTCGTCTTTCTGAATATGCAGAGCAGATAAAAGAAGCTGTGAAAATGGGTGTCCAAGTGGGAATTGTTATTGGCGGAGGAAATATATTTCGAGGCCTGTCCGGAACCAATAAAGGGTTTGATCGGGTAAAAGGAGATCAAATGGGGATGCTGGCAACTGTAATTAATAGTCTCGCTTTAAATTCTGCGCTTGAAGCAATTGGTGTTCCGACCAAAGTGTTGACAGCTATCCGGATGGAACCAATAGGTGAGTTTTACTCTAAAGCGAAAGCAATTGAGACATTGGAAAACGGACGCGTTGCAATCTTTTCTGCCGGAACCGGAAATCCTTATTTTACAACTGATACTGGATCGTCTCTTCGGGGAATTGAGATCGAAGCTGATGTGATGTTAAAAGGGACCCGTGTTGATGGAATCTATACTGCAGATCCGGAAAGAGACCCCAGTGCGGTTAAGTTTGATTCAATCTCTTATGATGAAATTTATACCCGCGGGTTAAAAGTAATGGATCTTACTGCAACCACTATGTGTAAAGAAAACGGGTTGCCAATTGTTGTTTTCAATATGGACCAGAACGGGAATTTGATTCGTGTTTTAAAGGGTGAGAATATCGGAACTCTGGTACATTCATGATGAAATATCTTATTTGGGAACTCATAGCTCTCTTACCGTACTTACAATTTGAGGTTTGAGTAAATTTTCCTAAATTTGCTACAAATCTGTCAATCCTATAAATTTTCCGACTATGAATGAAGACGTACAACTTATATTTGATCTGACCATAGAAAAAATGGATGCAGCCGTACAGCATCTTGATGATGAACTGGCTCATATTCGCGCCGGAAAAGCCAGCCCTAGAATGCTTGATGGCATTTCGGTTGAATACTATGGCGCGATGACCCCGATTACTCAGGTCGCAAGTATTACGACTCCCGATGCAAGAACGATTGCTGTTCAACCGTGGGAACGCAACATGATAAATCTGATTGAAAAAGCAATCAGAAACTCTCCGTTGGGAATTAATCCTGATAATAATGGAGAGCTTATTCGTGTTATTCTGCCTCCTCTTACTGAAGAACGTCGTAAAGAGATGGTAAAACAGGTGAATAAAGAGGGGGAAAATGCACGCGTTAGTATTCGGTCGGCTCGTAAAGATGCAAATGATATGCTTAAGAAGGCGGCAAAAGATGGTCTTGCTGAAGATGAAGAGAAGCTTGCTCTTGAGAAAGTACAGGAATTTACAAATCAATATGCTAAGAAAGTAGAAGATTTATTAGCGAAAAAGGAAAAAGAAATCCTGACTGTTTGATCCTGAGAACAGAATTTTTATTTTACGATGTAAATTATTTGCGATAGGTGCTGTGAATTCAGTACGAAGATAAAAAAGGAGCTGCTTTATTGAGACAGCTCCTTTTTTATCTTGTTATGCCTTGGTTTCGGTTATTCAACTTAGGATTATGGACACTTCAAGGTATTATACAACTTCACTTTTGTCAAAACCGGTTATTGTATCTCTTTTATGGTTGTGCCTGCTTGTTGTTTTAACTCTAATATTGCCTGAATACAATAACGACTCCGTGTTCAAAAGAGAGCGAAAATGAGTTGCAAAGGGCTTCGTTTAAGGTTCCCATCCAAAGCATGTCTAAAGCTTTGTTTTGGATGGGATAAAGAAGTCCTGATGTGGTAATTTTTAATTTGGGGTCATTGCAAAAGATGGAGATCTGTTGGCCGGGATAGCTTTTCATCTCTCCTGATTGAAGCAATGCTTGAAATGATCCGAAGTCTGTAAACATTGAGATGTTTCGATTCTTCGCGTATAGCGGAAGAAGAAAAATATTTCCTAATGTGTGGTCTTCCCTCTCACCAGTGGCTCCCAGAATCGCGATATCATTGAATCCTTGTTTGATACACCAATTGACTGATTTTGTCAGGTCGTTGATTTCCTGAGACCGGAAACGATGTGTGACCGAAGAGAAT
>JAUZOB010000011.1 GCA_030706665.1 Bacteroidota bacterium | reverse complement strand
TCCTGTTAAATCTGTAACGGATTTTTAGGACTAGTCAAAGAAATAAGATTTATTCTACAATTGCCTTAAACTGAGCGTCATTAAAGAATTTAGCAAATTCAACATCTGTTTTTGCTAAAGCTTTAACTTTAGGATCAGCTTTTACAGCAGCCTGAAGGCTTTCGTACATCAGGTTAGTTTTAGCCGTTCTTGCTGCAACAACAGCTTTCAAATAAAGAGCTTTTGCGCTCTGCCCGTTAGCATTATCAAGAACTTTCAATGCGCTATTGTTATCACCTGAAAGGATCTTAGCAAGAGCTGCATTTTCTGAGTTATCAGCACCAAAGTATTTTACTGCTTCATCATATTTACCTTTTTTCAAAGAAACGATTCCAAGGTTATAATCTGCAGCACTACCAACACCAGTAGCATCGCCAAAATAAGTTTCAGCTTTTTTAACATCATTCTGCAACAAGGCAACAGCACCTAAGTTATTTGCAATAACAGGATTGTTCTTTGAAAGCTGTTCTGCTTTTTCGATAGCATCTTTAGCATCAGCAACATTACCTTCAGCGATATCAACAAGACCAAGGTTATTGTAACCTCGCCAGTCGTTGCTATAAATACGGGTAAAGGCAGTATAGATAGCTTTCTGTTTATTTGCATCTTTTGTTAAAGTAGCAGCATAAAGTAATTCTGCAGGATTCAATTTTGCAGGATCTGATTCAGAAAGAGCAAGAATTTCTTCATCGGTACGACCGATAAGATCAACACTTGTGGTGATCTTTGCACGACGCAATTGAGGAAGGATATTGCTTTTTACAGCAGTAAATGCCTGTGACAAATTACGAATTTCTTTTTCGCGAACTTCAGGATCTGAATACATAGAAAGAACACGAAGAATAAGGTCTTTGTCCTGAATGTTAGATTTCTGCATCAAATCCTGGAAACCTTCCCAGTCTTCTGCTGTATATTTTGTTTTGTATTCAGGATTAACTTTTGCTTTCTTCAACTCTTTTTTCAAATAAGAAGTTGCAGTACCCTCACGTTTCTGAGAAAGTTTTTCATTGAAATCGAATTTTCCTTCCGGAGAAGCATATGCAGAAATTTCTACATCTTTCAGCTTCTTGTTCTGATCGGTAGCAGCAACTTTTGTATATTTCTTCAATTTATTGATTTCTGCTTTCTTAATTTCCGAATTACGAACATCGGCTTTATTCACTAAATAACGGATGTCAGCCATAAATTCATCAGGAACGATTCTCTGGAATGCATCAATATTCGGATCATATTTCCCAGTTGTATTCTTTTCACGAGTAACACCTAACACGGTTTGAGGAGCATTAGAAACTAAATTAGAAGTAGCTAAAACTCCTGATCCAACTTTGATAGGATCGAAAGTTACAGTCTTTTTTCCCTTAGTAGCTTTAATTCTTACTTCAAGATCAGACTTTCTCATTTCATCAGCAAAAGGCAATACACTGTTTGTTGAAACAGTACCACCATTCAGATAACTAACTACTTTGTTATTGTCCTGAACTTTTTCTCCTTGAGCAGTAAAAGAATCAAAAGCTTTTTCGCCTCCGTCATATTTTAAAACAGGAGTAGCAACAAGGGTCGCTTTTTTGTTAAAATACTTTTCAGGGAACTTAACGTTCATTCCCATGTTAACATTTCCACCATTTGCTTCAAGAACTTCAGGAGTTACATTGAATTGGATTTGGTTAGCATTTTTCTTCATGCGTTGCAAACCATTACAGCCTGCTAAAACAGAGGCAACCAACAGTGCAGAAGCTAAAGATTTATAATTTAACTTTCTCATGATAGGATAATATTTGTTTATTATTTAAGATGGTCCTACAGATAATCACAAAGTTATAAATGTTTTGAAAAATTTAATGTCGTTTCCCTTTTTTTGTCAGGACAAGACAACATTTAT
The DNA here is from genome assembly GCA_030706665.1 of Bacteroidota bacterium. Taxonomy (GTDB): domain Bacteria; phylum Bacteroidota; class Bacteroidia; order Bacteroidales; family Prolixibacteraceae; genus JAUZOB01. The sequence goes on along the minus strand of JAUZOB010000011.1, from coordinate 20,319 downwards.
AGCCCATTTATTATCATTTTGATACATTAAGTGTACTTTCAAAAAGTCCTATTTTTATTACAAAATCTATACCATAATCAACAAATACGATAACAATATGACATCAAAACGATTAATTTCGATAAAAAGGATGAAACCAACCAACTAAACAACGTCACTATTATCTATATATTTCACAATTACAACGAATACCGAATATTACCAAATAATTAATATTCAAAAAAGAAGCGAAAATCATCCTTGTTTTTTTACAAAAAAATCCATGACCCGCCTTACAACAATACGATGCAACAATCAGCTTCACTTTATCAAAAAGTCAGTAAGTAACAATAAAAAAATGGGTTTCCCCATAGAGGAAACCCATTCTATTTATAACAGAAAATTACTATTCTCTTTTTCTGGGCGGACGGAAATCACTACGATCTCCGCGATCACCTCTACCTCTGTCATCTCTTCTGCCTCTATCATTGCGGTCACCTTGAGGGCGATGAGGTCTGGCTTCCGGTTCGACATAACCTTCTGGTTTAGGAAGAAGTGCTTTACGGGAAAGCTTCAGTTTCCCTGTACGTTCATCAACTTCAAGAAGCTTAACTTCAACAATATCACCTTCTTTCAGAACTTCGTCTGCAGAATTAATACGTTTCCAATCAATTTCTGAGATATGCAGTAATCCTTCTTTTCCCGGAGTGATTTCAACAAAAGCACCAAAAGCAACAATCGATTTAACTTTTCCCTGGTATACTTCACCAACTTCAGGAACCGAAACAATAGATTTAATGCGAGCAATAGCTGCATCCAAAGAATCTTTATTCAGACCGGAAATCTGGATAACCCCCATATTATCGACTTCTTCAATCGTAATAGTTGTTTTGGTATCCTCCTGCATCTGCTGAATAATTTTTCCACCAGGCCCAATAATAGCACCGATAAAATCTTTCGGGATCGTCATGGTATGGATACGTGGAACATTCGGCTTGAAGTCTTCACGTGGTTCTGCTATCACTTCAAGTATCTTACCTAAAATATGCATACGACCTGCGCGAGCCTGTTCAAGAGCTTGTGCTAATACTTCATATGGAAGCCCGTCAACTTTGATATCCATCTGAGTAGCGGTAATTCCATCTTTGGTTCCGGTAACCTTAAAGTCCATATCTCCAAGATGATCTTCATCACCAAGAATATCAGACAGGATTGCGTACTTTTTATTTACATCCGTAATCAATCCCATTGCAATACCTGAAACAGGTTTCTTCATTGGCACACCAGCGTCCATCATTGCCATAGTACCGGCACACACAGTTGCCATTGAAGAAGAACCGTTAGATTCCAAGATATCAGAAACGATACGGACAATATAAGGGAAATCAGACGGAATCATTGATTTCAAAGCTCTGTGAGCCAAATTTCCATGTCCGATTTCACGACGACTAAGACCACGAGAAGTACGTGCTTCACCAGTACAGAAAGGAGGGAAGTTATAGTGCAACAGGAATCTTTCTTTTCCCCTGAAAGTAACACTATCAATAATCTTTTCATCCATTTTAGTACCGAGCGTACAACTGGTAAGAGATTGTGTTTCACCACGAGTAAACACTGCAGAACCATGAGCAGCAGGAAGGTAATCAACCAATCCCCAGATAGGACGGATTTCAGTAGTAGAACGACCATCAAGACGAATACCGTCATCGAGGATCATACGACGCATAGCTTCCTTTTCAACATCGTGATAATAACGACCAATAAGGCTTTCACTAACCTCTTCTTCAGATTTACTTTCTTTATATTTTTCGATAAACTCTTGCTTTATCGCTTCGAATGCTTCAACACGCAGTTGTTTATTTTTAATCTGCTGTTTTGCCACATCGTAGCTTTTCTGATAAGTTTCTTTCCATATCAGCTCACGGAGTTCTTCATCATTAACTTCATGACAATAGGTACGTTTTACAACGCCCACTTCTGCAGCCAATTCCAACTGTGCTGCACAATGAACTTTGATAGCATCATGAGCAACTTTGATAGCCTCGAGCATTTCAGCCTCAGAAACTTCTTTCATTTCTCCTTCAACCATCATAATATTCTCAGCGGAAGCCCCCACCATGATATCGATATCAGCTTCTTGCAACTGAGATAAAGACGGATTGATCACAAACTGACCAGCAATACGTGCAACGCGAACCTCAGAAATAGGACATTCAAAAGGAACGTCAGAAACTGAAATAGCTGCAGATGCAGCAAGTCCGGCTAAACAATCAGGCATAACTTCTGTACCGGCAGAAATCAGTACAACATTAACAACTGTTTCAGCATGAAAATCTGCAGGAAAAAGAGGACGAAGAGCACGGTCCACCAAACGAGCAACCAATATCTCATCATCAGAAGCTTTTCCTTCTCGTTTAAGGAAACCACCCGGGAAACGACCAGCAGCAGCAAATTTTTCACGATAATCAACTGACAGCGGCATAAAATCAACTTCAGGTCCGGCTTCTCTTGCAGAAACTACAGTAGCCAGCAGCATGGTATCACCCATCCGTACGACAACTGAACCATCGGCTTGTTTGGCCAAGCGACCAGTCTCGATGGTAATAGTTCTACCGTCTCCTAAATCAATTGTCTTAATAATAGCTTGACTCATAATTCTTTTAATACTTTAATACTCTTTTCAAAAATGGGTGGGCTTTTTTAAAGAAACTGAAAAAGGCAATTTTATAAAATTGCCTTTCCCGGAATTTCTTATCTACGCAGACTTAATTCTTTTACAATTGCGCGATAACGTTCGATGTCTTTACTTTTTAAGTAATCAAGAAGACTTCTACGTTTACCAACTAAGCGGATCAACGCACGCTGAGTACTGAAATCTTTTCTGTTTGCTTTCAGATGGTCAGTAAGGTGTGTGATACGAAAAGAAAACATGGCAATCTGCCCTTCGATCGAACCGGTGTCTTTTTCAGACTTTCCGAATTTCGTAAAAAATTCTTTTTTTACTTCTGAATCTAAATACATAATTTTAACTGCTTTGGGTTATACAATATTTAAGCCGCAGCATTACTTTCAATCACAACAGCTTAAAATCAGATTCCAAAATTTTGCCAAAAATAATGAAATTTCTTGATTTCAACGCTTTTAAATCTTACTTTATTTCGTCCAGACTATAACAATTCATTTATTTTCTGCGACAACCTCTTTACGGCTTCTTCCCTTCCCAATGAAAAAGCCCGATCGGCCTGTTGCTGAATATTATATACCAACAAAGCAATCCGATAAAGGTTTTCAGCAGCCACTTTATTGTTTTCATGTAATTTCACATCACCAAAACGCGAAATAAGTTCTGCCAAAAAACCCAAAGCAGCTGTTTTATTCGGATCCGGTTCAAAGTTCTCAATCAGAGGAAACCATTCCCGGAATTGATCATCATGCTCAACAGGCAAACCATATAACGAAGAAAGAGAATTCTCCAATAACTCCTCTGACGCACTCAGTTGGCCGGCTTCCTGAAGAAGGGCCAGTTCTGAGAGCAAACGGGTCATATGCTCCGGTCTTAACGGAAGAGTAAAACGAAAAGACATACTCAGCTATGCAAAATTCGCTGTAAAGCAACGACCTGATCATGAGTTCCCAAGACAAAAAGATGAATATCAGACCGTAACATAAAATCACCACTTGGACTCGTCAGATACAAACCTTCGGCATTTCTTATCCCGACAACAATAGTTCCCGTATGATTCTCGGCCTGAAGATCTTTTAACTTTTTCCCTTTCCACCGTTCAGCCAGAAAACGGCACGACACTTCCTGTAATCCTGCCTCATGACTCTTCTGCCCGATCAAATGTTCCACAAACTCAACAACATCCGGTTGAATTACAAGCTTTGCCATTCGCAATCCGCCAATACGTTCAGGCATGATCACATTCGTTGCTCCAGCTCTTTTTAGCTTCGAATCAGAATTAGGTTCCGACGCACGGCTAATGATTCGAAGATGAGGATTAAGACTCCTGGCTGTAAGAACAACAAAAACGTTGTCGGCATCACTCGGAGTTGTTGCCACTAAAGCAGTAGCATGACGAATTCCTGCTTGTTCAAGGACATCTTCGTGAATTGCATCTCCCTTCACATATAAAAAATCAGGATGCTGACGAATCCGCTCGATGACATTATCCCGTTTCTCAATAATTACAAAAGGTTTCCCGTGCGAAGCAAGCTCCAAGCAAACCTGTTCACCATTACGCCCGAAACCGCAAACGATGACATGATTCCGTAATTTTTCCACTCTTCTTATAACTCTAATGATTTTCAAATTATTGATAAACTCTCCATCAAAAATAAAACTGACCAGATTAGAACCGACATAAGCCAAAGTACCAAGACTGAAGATAATGAGCAAAGAAGTAAAAATCTTTCCTGCATCTGAAAGCGGACTTACTTCTCTGAAACCAACAGTTGAGATTGTAATCACAGTCATAAAAAAAGCATCTATCAGGCGATAGTGCTCAATCACCATAAAGCCTGCGATTCCGGCCAATATCGTTAAGATGTAGAGTATGACAGCATTCCGGATAGCCCGGGTAGGAAGCATTCGATATTTACGCATTTATCAGGATTTTATTTCCAATCTGACAATTTAAACATTTTTTCTTTTCACAGTATTCATTGCGTAATTCAAGCAATGCTTGAGACTCAAAAGCACTCCGACAATCAATACCCATTTCGCTCCATGCGCGTATTTTAACATTATCCTCAAGATGCAGTTGTTCAAGCATCTCCAGCGAACGATCCTTCAAATCCTGGCGATTTGCATGTTCGCCATAAACAAAGAGAAATGGGACGACACTATTCACAACCAGATTTTCAAAAGCATCACGCCCTAAGTTCTTTAAACGTTCAACCGATTCACTGCGAAAAGAAAAATGGGTATCCCAATATTCTGAGGTTCTGACTTGAAATAACTTTTTCAACTCACTAAAATCAGGAGCTTCAATTATTTTCGAAAATAAGCCATGAGACTGAGAAATCAAAGCCGCAAACTGAGCAATTCGCACAGTCGGAAAATTCACAGGTCTCAATCTTAAAAATTTCCACAAATGACCAGCAACAGGCTGAAGTTTATACTTTACAGCCAAAAACTCATACTCACGTTTAAGAGCATGGAAATAGTCATCTTCGCTTGGTTCGGAATACAACAACCCGGACTGTCCAAAAAGCAACGCTTCAATCTGGAAAGAATTATCCGAATGATGTCCCAGTACCGCCAAAGGTAATGATCTGGCGAGAAGTTCAAAAGGGACTGCATTTACCCGAAATCCAAAATTACGGGCAATAAAGCGATAAAAAGTTTCATTCCAGTTCCCACTGGTTAATTGCAACTCATGTATTATTGATTCAGTCTTGTTTTCGAGGCGCTCAATCATCAATCGATGCATCCAGATACGAAGTAAAGTCGAATCAACCTTTTGAAAATCATCTCTGCAGGCAAGCCAATCGCGACTATCGAGTAAACTGTCATATTTCATCTGAATAGCTGCATCAATAGGTAAGACCATACAAGGCAAATCACGGTTATCAATCTGAATTGGTCGATCACAGGTTTCCACCACATGCAGTATAACATTCCGGTAAGCGGAATCATGTTGATGTCCATGTTTCTGCCAATCGGATGAACGCAGATGCACTTCAACATTCCCGGCCCAGAGCGTATCTCCTACTCGTATTCTGGCATTAAAAAAATCAGGACCCGCATCCGGGTTTAATCTACCCTGATCAAGCACCTCTACTGCATCTCCATCAGTAGTTTTCAATCCTTTGGAAGGGAAATATCGATGCCTCCAAAGATATTGAAGCAACTCTTCCTTCATTACAGAATTATTTTTTATCAATATTATCGAAAGCAATCTTCAGAACTTCTTCAAAATAATCAACGAAACGGGCATTTATTCCTTTACGGACATATGCCGGCAATTCTTCAAAGTCCTTCTTATTTTCTTTTGGGAAAATCAAATCAAAGACACCCACTCTTCTGGCTGCAATTGTTTTTTCACGCACGCCTCCGATAGGAAGAACTTTCCCCGTCAGGGTCAGCTCACCGGTCATAGCCAATCCCGGCCTTATTGGAACACCGGTAGCCAAAGAATACAAAGCCAAAGCCATGGTTATTCCGGCAGAAGGTCCGTCTTTCGGAGTTGCTCCCGCAGGTACATGAAGATGAACAAAGTGCTTCTTAAAGAAAGAAGCCACCTCATCATTTGTATTTTTTTCAAGAAATGACTGGACATAAGAATAGGCAATCTCTGTAGATTCGCGCATCACATTTCCCAATTGTCCGGTCTGCTTAAAGCCTCCCCCTTCGGACTTCAATGCAGAAGCTTCAATATATAGGGTTGCCCCGCCCATTGCAGTCCAGGCCAGCCCTAATGTTACTCCCGGAATAATACGTTCATACAGAGTCTCAGGCGAAAAGACAGCCTTCCCCAGATAGTGTTCAAGATTTTGAAGCGTAACACGCACTGCCCCCTTTTTACGTTCTACAATATCGAGCGTCACCTTACGCATAATCTTCTTGATCTGATTTTCAAGGCCACGCACTCCTGCCTCACGGGCATAATCTTCAATAATTTTCTCAAGCGCTTTATCTGAAATAACCAAATCAGAATGAGTCAGCCCATGATATTCCATCTGTTTCGGAACAAGGTATCTTTTAGCAATTTCCACTTTTTCCTGCCGGATATATCCTGAAAGACTAATTATCTCCATACGATCTAACAAGGGACCAGGAATCGTATCAAGCTGATTGGCCGTCGTAATAAAAAGCACTTTTGAAAGGTCAAAACGAACGTCCAGATAATGATCCAGAAAATCTTTATTCTGTTCCGGGTCAAGTACCTCCAATAAAGCAGAAGCCGGGTCTCCCTGATAGCTCATTCCGATTTTATCTATTTCATCAAGCATAATGACCGGATTAGCAGATCCTGTTCTTTTCAAACACTGAATCATTTTACCAGGCATCGCACCGATATAAGTACGTCGGTGTCCCTTTATTTCTGCTTCATCACGCATTCCTCCAACTGAGAACCGGAAGAATTTACGGTTCATTGCTCCGGCAATAGAACGTCCCACAGAAGTCTTGCCCACACCAGGAGGCCCGACTAAACAGATAATGCTTCCTGATACAGTTCCTTTCTTAATCACCGTTCCAATAAATTCCAGAATTCGTTCTTTTACATCCTGCAATCCGTAATGATCATGATCCAACACTTTACGCGCCTCACGAATATCCTGATTATCGTTTGTATATATTCCCCAAGGCAGGCTTGTCAATTCATTTAGATAGTTTCGGGTAACGTGATATTCCGGAGAAGAACTATCCATCATGTTCATTTTTGTAAGTTCATCCCTGATTACAATAGAAGCTTCATCGGTAAGCTTTAGTTCTTTTATTCTGGACTCGAATCGTTCAATTTCCTGTTGTTTATCATCCTTCTCCAGTCCAAGCTCTCGTTTAATCACTTTAAGCTGCTCACGCAAAAAGAATTCTTTTTGCTGTTTGGATATCTTTTCTTCAATCTCCTGTTGAATTTTTTCCTGTAAACGAGCTACTTCTAATTCTTCGCGCAACAGAATAAGGAGCTTCTCAATTCTTTCATGAATGTCGAAGGTCTCAAGCATATCCTGCAGTTTCTCTGGTTCAGCAGAAAGAATAGTAGCAACGAGATCCACAATAGCACCAGGCTTATCATAACTCATCTGAGCCAAGGCCAATTTAACCTGTTCCTGAATCAGCTGATTTGTTTTTAGAAGTTCCTTTACCGAAGTCATCACAGACATCAGGTAAGCACGAAGATGTTCATCTGGTTTTAGCAAAGGATCATAATGATACTTTACTTCCCACAACATAAGTGGAGTTTGTTTAAGCGTGCGAACATATTCAAATCGTTCGAGCCCCTGAGCGAAGACCTGTATAACCGATTCCGAGACCTGCAGGTACTTATAAATTTTCATTACAGTACCAACATGATACAACTCCGATTTCAAAAAGTCCTTTTCATCTTCATTCTTCACAAGGACAACGCCAAACATTCTGTCTTCCCGCTCGTAGGCACTCTTCACCGCCTCAACAAAATATTGTCCCGACAATGTTAACGGAATCATCAAATGAGGGAAAACAGGTCGGGGAGCAACCGGGATAACAATGAGTTTGTCTGGTAAGATTTCAGAAACAACCACCAGATCAGAACTGCTCTCTGGAATTTCTTCATCCAAATTTTCCAATATTTGATCTTCGTTCATAATCAGCAATTTACTAATTATACATTTCTTATCTTAAAATTATAAAAAATACAGTCACGTTACCAGTTTCCTCTTTCAAATAATGTATTACTCATGATTTTTTATAAAAAGAGACACATTTCTGATCATTCTCAGAAAGACATAAAGAGCTCAAATTGATACCACTCCAATTGCGACAAGATTCAGACTTCAGCGAATCTTGATTCAATTCGTTCAACAATAAACAAATCAAACCAGTGCTACATCCAAAGTCAAGAAACTTCCAGGAAATACATTGGCAATTAGATTTCAGCTTAACAAATTATCAACAGAGTCGAACAGAACTTTCTACTACTTACACATTCAGCAACACGTCATGATATAGCATACTTGATTACACATTGAAATACTGAGTTCTCTTCAAAACACAAATGATAATCGAGCTATTGTAAATCGAAAATCTTCCTTTCCGAAATTGGTTCATTCTCCTCTCCCATTCTATAATTTCATGAAAGAAGGCAAGCATCCAAAGAGTTTTCAGGAAAAGAAGATTAAGAAAACATGATCCGATTTTAAAAAAGATATTAAATAACCCTGTGATTTTTACGTTTCTCCGGCTTATATTCTAAATATACTAACTTTGGGGAAATTTTTCCTATTGCACTTGAGAAAGTACATCAGTAAATATTTAGCAATTATTCTTTTGCCGGCGGTATGCTGGCTTTTCACGAATGCGCTTGTATTCCAGCATTCCCATATTTTGGCGAATGGTGAGATTATTACGCATGCACACCCTTACACGCCCGACAAGAACAACCACACTCCTTTTCAATCTCACAAGCACAGTGCTAAAGCGTTCTTTATTCTCGGACAATTATCATCACCATCTACCCTTCTGGTTATTTTCACAGCCGCCTTATCATTGTTTCTGGCAAAGCTGTATACAATTTCTATAAATTATTCATGTAACATACCTCGCAAAGATTACAGTTACTATGGTATTTACAGAGCTCCTCCCTTTTTAGCTTAATCACACACATTTCTTCTAATTCAATTATTAATCTTCCGGATTTCTGCAACAGGCAGTAATGCGGACTTATTCCATATTTGTATGAAATTGAGATTTCCTGCAATTGGATTGATATCGCTATTATTCAATATCAGTCTGAATGCACAGGTCACAGTGTCATTGAAAGATGCTATTAACCTTGCACGTAAGAACAATCCGTTTTACAAAACGGAGAAACTAAATATTGACATTGCCCAAGCGGCAATAACAACTGCATCCACTCATTCTAATCCGACCTTTAACTTCTCGGTACAACAAATCCCGTCACCGAAGAACTATGCTCCGGGAACTGGTTTTTTCTCTTCAGAGAATCGACAAGTCACCTATCAGGTTGGAAAATCGATTCCAATTAACGGCCAACGCAGATATAAAATTGAGGAAGCGAAGTCAGATCTCAGTCTTACACAGACTAATTTATCTGATTATGAACGAAATTTATTGAACGATGTCTCACAAAAATGGTTGGATGTTTGGTATGCAACACAAAAGTTGAATATTATTAAACGCGCGAAAGTCAATTCCGACACTTTATTGGCTACCAATAAAATTCGTTTAAAAAACCAGGTTATTACAACAACCGAATTTGCTCGTACTCAGATTATCTCCGAACAATACAATTTGCTAAAATCTGACATTCAACAAGAACTAAGCAGTGCGAACAAAGAATTGGCCTTTCTTTTGGGGATTGACGACAGTATCCAGATCAACGACAATCAGGTCTTACTGACTATTTCCATTCCGGACAATTTTGATTCGCTATTAAATTATGCTCTACAAAACAGGACTGACATCCAAGCCAGTCGGAGGGCTGCCGACAAAGCAAAGATAGAAGCAATGTTGCAACAGTCCAATAAATACCAGGCTCCGGAGGTAGGAATGACCTACAGCACACAAAATAAAATTGTTTACATCGGAGCCTACATTGCACTTCCGATTCCCATATTCGATAAGAACAAAGGAGAGATCACTCGGGCTAAGGTCTCGCTCGATCAGTCCAAGGGACTTGTAGATGCCAATGTAGAGAAAGCTAAGTCAGAAATTGAGAATACATACAAGGAATACCTTACCAACAAAGCAAATTTTGTAAAGTACAATGAACTTTATGGCAAATCCGAAAACGTTCTGACAATTGTCAAAATGAGTTATCTGAAGGGAGGCACTACGATATTGGACTACCTCGAAGCAGAGAAAAGTTGGTTTGAAATGCAGAACCAATATTATGAATCCCTCTACAACTACCGGAAAAGCTATCTACAACTATTAGTGGCAAGTAATTTAATTCAAAACATTCAATAAACAAGCATGAAGACAATATTCATTATCAGCATTGCTCTTTTGACCTTAACCTGGAGTTGCACAAAACAGGAAAATAAACCCGCTCCCACGCCAACGATTACCGAAAATGATCCGATAGTAAAAGATGGTGGCAAATGGATTGAATTTCCTCAAGGCTCTACAGAGGTAAAGATTTTCAATTCTGTCACGATTGATAACAAAAGTTGCCTGCTCAACTTCTCCGCTCCGGCTACTGTGATCGGCAAAGTACATCATTCAACCGGAAGTCATGGCCGACACCTGATCCTTTTTGATTCTCCCGAAATCACCGGAGTTTATTCTTCTTACTTACAAAATCTAACGCTTGCAAAAACAGCAAAAATAAACTTCAATCGTGTAAACGACCTTTACAAACACGGAGCTGCAACCGGAAAGGAATTAAATGATGCATCTGCAGAGTTACTAAACATACAAACCTCACTTGCAGAGAATGAAGCACGTCTCAGAGAATCCGGATTGAATCCCGAGAATTTGAATTCTGCACCGACGGGGACGGTCTGGCTTATATGCGACCTTCCCGAATCGGAATTGAACACCATCAAAAGAGGGCAAAAGTACAAGCTGTCTTTTCCCAGTTTTCCAAATGAAACATTCTCAGCCAACATCGATGTGATTGCTGATGTCATGAATACTCAAACCCGTAAAATCAAGCTAAGGCTTTCTTTGTTTGACAAAGAGAATAAGATAAGACCGGGAATGTATGCTGTTGTTCAATTCGAAAGCATGCACAAAGGATTAATGGTTCCTAAAAAATCGGTCATAAGCGCCAATGCACGCTATTATGTCTTCATAAAACATTCCGATTATCAGTACGAGCGTAGAGAGGTAACAGTATCATCCGAAACCGGTGACTACATCGAAATCGCAACGGGTATTAAACCCGGCGACAATGTCGTTTCCGAAAATGTCTATCTCCTGAAAGGAATCGATCTCGGTATTTAATCATTATTAAAAAAATTTCGGATGAAAAAACTTATTACATTCATTATAAAACACAGAGCCATTGTACTTATGGCGACCATTCTTCTTTCCGGCATCGGATTGCTGGCATGGTTTCAATTGGATATTGAGGCCTATCCGGATATCAGCGACAATGAGGTTGGAGTCATTACGCAGGTGAATGGACTTCCTTCGGAAGAGATGGAACAACAGGTCACCATTCCGATCGAAAGGGCTTTAAATACGGTACCCGGAGTAATCAGTAAACGTTCCAAAACCATCTTCGGACTTTCAAAAGTGAGCCTCACTTTCAACGATAAAACCAATATTTACCTAGCCCGCCAACTTGTATTGGAGAAATTAAAAGATGCAGAACTGCCCGATGGAGCGACGCCTGTACTGACTCCTCTCACCATGGCTATGGGTGAAATATTTCGATATGTAATCGATGCCCCCGATAGTGTACCCCTAACAACACTCCGTGAGCTGCAGGATTATGTCATCACTCCAAAGATTCTTCAAGCTGAAGGAGTCGTAGATGTATCAAATTTCGGAGGATTGGTCCGGCAGTTTCAGGTTGTAATTAATCCGTTACAACTTGAAAAATACAATTTAAAGGTACAAGATATCTCTGATGCGATCTCTGCCAACAATAAGAATACAGGCGGTAATTATATTCGGATTGGTTCCACCCAAATGAACATCCGGGGAATCGGACGTATCTCAAAAGCTCAGGATATCGAGAATATTGTTGTCGACAATCGTGAAGGGGTACCCATTTTGATTAAAGACCTCTCCAGCGTAGAGATCGGAAACCTTCCCCCTACCGGGATTCTTGGTTATCTCGACAAGACAAGAGGTGTATCAAAAAGTCAAAGCATCGAAGGGATCGTGTTGCTCAAAAAATTTGAGAATCCATCCCGGACCATGCTGAATGTATATGATAAGATCAATGAATTGAACAAAGAGATCCTGCCCAAAGGAATAGCCGTTCAAACGTATTATGACCGCACGGAACTTGTCACCCTTACCATTCATACCGTGGCCAAAACGTTGATGGAAGGGATGCTGGTCGTATTGATCGTACTTACCATATTACTGGGAGATTGGAAAGCCGCAACAATCTCAGCCCTTGCCATCCCTTTCTCTCTCCTTTTTGCCTTTATCTGTATGTTTCTATCTGGCATACCGGCAAATCTCTTATCACTCGGAGCAATCGACTTCGGATTAATTGTCGATGCCTCGGTTGTAATGGTTGAAGCAATCTATCGAAACCTTCGAAATGCATCACCCTTTGAAAGAGAAAGAGGGATTCAATCGATTGTGATCAGATCATCACGTGAAGTGCAACGCCAGATTCTATACACAGTCGTTATCATCATTGTAGCACTATTGCCCATGTTCACGCTCCAAAGGGTTGAAGGAAGGCTCTTCTCTCCCATGGCATGGACTCTCTCATTTGCCATTTTGGGTTCAATGCTTTACTCTATCACAATGGTTCCGATTTTAGGATCTTATATTTTTAAAGCAAATTCTATAGAGCATAAGAATTTTCTATGGGATGCAATTCAAAGAGTCTATAACAAAATACTACAGTACGTATTAAAGGTCCCCAAAACAACTCTTATCATAGCAGCAGTAATCGTGACCCTTGGATTCTGGGGAGGAACAAAATTAGGCACGGAATTCTTACCCGAACTTGACGAAGGGTGTATCTGGGTAAGAGTCTTTTTGCCTTCAGGGATATCTCTTGAGGCAGCCAACCAATATCCTGCCATGATACGAAAAGAGCTGTCCGGATATGACGAAATCAAAGGAGTACTCACTCAGTTGGGAAGAACTGATGATGGCACCGACCCCTTCGGCCCGAACAGAATAGAAGCCATGGTTCAGCTAAAACAACCATACAGTACATGGAGTAGCGGGCGTACAAAAAAAGAGCTGGTACTCGATATTAAAAACAGATTGGAGAAAGACATCCCCGGTGCAAGTTTTACTGTAACACAGCCCATTATTGATATGGTTACAGAGAATGCAACCGGCTCCTCTTCTGACCTGGCCATCTTTGTTACAGGCAAAGACCTGGACACCTTACGTCACTATAGCGAAAAGATTCTGACCATTACTAAAAAAGTACAAGGTGCATCTGAAACAGCTATTGAGCAGGAAGGAAAGCAATCTCAGTTAGTCGTTGCGGTCGATCGAAATGCGGCAGCCCGTTACGGAATAAACGTATCCGATGTAAACGCTGTTCTGGAAATGGCTATCGGTGGACTTCCCGTCTCTTCGCTATGGGAAGAAGAGCGTAAGTTTGACATTATCTTACGTTATAACAGGGAAAGCCGTAACACTCCTGAGCAAATCGGAAAGATTATAGTCCCGACCAAAACCGGGATGAGAATCCCATTATCTCAGGTAGCCTCCATTAAACTATCAGAAGGGCAGTCGATTATCTGCAGGGATGAGGATCAAAGGCAGATTACTGTCAAAACCAATATCCGTGGCAGAGATCAGGGAAGTTTTGCAAAAGAGATAAGAAATAAGATCGAACACCAAATCAAACTCCCTCCTAATTATTCGTTTAGTATGGGAGGACAATTTGAAAACCTGCAACGTTCTAAAAGCAGAATGATGGTTATCATCCCGATAACGCTTCTGCTTATCTTCTTCATTTTGCTGATACTTTTCAATTATCAGTTCAAATATGCATTGTTGGTAATGGCTAATATCCCCTTTGCAGTAATTGGTGGGATTGCAGCGTTATACATCCGGGGAATTAACATCAGTATTTCAGCAGGAGTAGGATTTGTATCCCTTGCAGGAGTCTGTGTAATGGCAGGAGTACTTTGGATCAGCTACCTCAATCGACTGAACCGAAAAAAGAATACCCCTATCTACGATGTCGTCTTGAAGGGATCACTTGTACAGTTCCGTCCTATTTTCCTCGTTATGCTTATTGCAATTATCGGATTATTGCCGGCAGCTCTGAATACAGGAGTTGGATCAGATGTACAACGGCCATTGGCAACTGTCATTGTCGGAGGTCTTGCTTCATCTTTGATTTTAACGGCAATTGTCACACCCGCTCTCTATTTTGTAACCCATCGAAAGAAGACACCAGAAAGAGAATAGACAATCATTAATTATAAATCAACAAACGAACCCCGAGGGGCAACTGCATTATTGCGTTGTCCCTTTTTGCATTAAAAAAGAAAGGCCGCAATAGCATAATTCTTTATGAATTTTTGCTTTTGTGCCCTTTTGCTATAATACTCGGACAAAGTCAACTTTTTACATTGTCTTTATTTTTAGAATCTCTCTCAATAACCCATAAAGAGCAATGATTCTTATTCTTCTTTCCTGCATGGCGTAAACAGGAAAGACTTTTCTATTTACAATAAACTCACATTCTATTTATAAAGGAGAGAACGCTTTGTTTTTGCTCTAAATAGTTCCACATCCTTATTCCACAAAGAAACAATATCGCTGACCAGGAAATTCTTTGAGAATAATTTCCGAACCTGATCTGTTCCCGAAACTTTATCAAACATACTGATTCTATCCGGAGCACACAGATCAAACACATTCTTCGAAGGATATATTTTATGACATTCCTGAAGGATGTAGAACTGCACAAGAGACAAAGGGACCTTCCCGTAATCAGTTATATGTACTTGTACCCCATGCACCATCTTATCTTTTGAAACACTATAATAAGGCTTAAAGTGAATCGGCCGGAAACACATCCTGGAACATGAAGATTATTTAATTCGAATGCAAGCTTTTCGGCATCATCAATCCATTCGGCGCCAAAGAGCTGGAAAGGAAGAGTGTACCCGACTCCAATATTAAAAACATAAAGCTCACCTAAAATACCGGATACAGGGTAAAAGCTTGCTGACTGAGCATATGGAATATGCGGAGAAGAAGGAACCCATGGCAAATTTGTATCAGTAAAAGTCATCTTTCTCTTCCACCCTTTCATCTTCACTACCGTTAGCTTGCATTGTTCACCATTTGTCAACAGTTTTTCATTATTCAGATACGAAGCAAGTTCTCCAACAGTAAGGCCATGAACATATGGAATCGGGAACTGGCTGACAAATGAAGTAAAACCAGGTTCAGTAAGAGGCCCTTCCATCTTCAGTCCCCCTAAGGGATTGGGACGATCCAGAACAACAAATTCAAGATTGTTTTCTGCCGCAGCTTCCATCGCTAACCCCATTGTGCTGATATAAGTGTAAGATCGTGAACCGATATCTTGTATGTCATAAACTAAGACATCAATCCCTTTTAACATTTCAGGCGTTGGCTTACGGGTTTTCCCATAAAGGCTATACACAGGAAGTCCTGTCCGGGAATCTTTTGCACTCTCTACATATTCACCCGCAGGGGTATCGCCTCTCACTCCGTGTTCCGGTCCATAAAGAGCAACAAGCTTGACACCCGGTGCTTCAAAAAGAATATCAATAGTCGATTTGATATTTCTATCAATTCCGGTAGGGTTTGTGATCAATCCTACCCGCTTTCCCTTCAGAATATTGAAGTTATTCTCTCTCAACACTTCTATTCCTGTTTTTACATTGTGCGCAGATACAATAGTGGCACAAAAAGAAAATAGGGTAATAACTAATAAGGAATATAATTTCTTCATAGCTTGAATGAAAATTTGTAATACCTCATACAAATATAATCATGTAAAGAAAAACTGAAATACAACCATATCAAATATCTACTTTTAGAGTCATGTTCCGGTTCTATATTGAAGAATGGAACATGACTCTAAATCACTTATTTTCTAATCAAAAGCACACTCTGCTTAGAAATAATTAACTTATGGATTATCAGTATATCCTCCGGCGAAATCTGTCACAGTCATGTATTTATAAACAGGATGGGTACCAAATGCGACCCCAATCTTCTTAAACGAAGAATTCAAAAGATTCTTCCTATGTCCCCTGTCTTTTACACCGTCATCAATAAGTAATGACATAATAATTCTTCGTGGATCAGAGAAACCATAATGGATATTCTCGCCTAAGGTAACCAACCACTTCCCATATCTGCTAACCCGGGTAGACGGAGTATCTCCGTTGCTCCCGGTATGACCTACCCCTCCTGAAACAGACTGATCAGCCACAAGGTCTTTTGCACCTTTCGCTAATCCGACAGCAGAAGTTAGCTCGCCCAGAGGTTGAGTAGACTTAAGCTCATTAATACACTCTGTAACTGCTGCTTTCCCCTCAGCTGACTGGATTAAAGGCTCATTATTATAATGAATCACACCTTTATCGTCATAACTCTTTTGATATTCAGCAATAAAATCCGCGTACCCGGAGGGTGATTTTCGAAGTAAATTGATCTCATCCAGAATTTTTTGCTCAACCGAAGGAGACACATAAGTATTATTAGCCGTCTGCTGACTTGTTGCTACGGGAGCAGTAATAGCTTCATCAGTACAAGAAGTAAAAGCACATTCAGATAAAATAACACACCCCACTAAACCCAACTTCCATTTCATCATAAATCTTTTCCTTTTAAAAATTTGAATCCAAATTCTACAATTATCACTTCCTCTAAAGTAATAATTATCCGAACGTTACACAAATTTCGTCTAAAAAAAGCCACAAAGGCAATTCCATTTAACAGGAATCACGTCTTTGTGACTTTAAGGATCAAATATAGAATTAGGAAGAATTTCTTTATTATTTAATTGTCGCAAGTTTGGTTTTTGTTCCCGACAATAAACTCAACACATAAGTAAAGGAAGTAGGTTCAGCACGAACAATATAGGGTTCAAGAGGCTCCGGCCCACAACCATTGGATCCAACGCCTAATGTACGATAGCTTACACAAAGAACAGTTGCAGTACTGGCAGGAAGATCAATTTTATACTCCGGAACATTCAGTTCTTCATCACTATAAGGAAGAGCTGAGATCTGTAACAAACTCTTATCGCTCTTAGCCATCAACCCTGTTCCATCAGCTCTTTTAACCGAAGCCCAACGAACATCTTCATGATTTCCACAATCCATCGGCTTTTCATAAGGAGTCTGCTGCTCTTTCACGGAACTATGATACAACCCTACGTCAAATCCACGTTTACGGTCAGCATAATTTTCCATGGGACCTCTTCCAAAATAAGCGAACTGATCAAATTGCTTATCTAAAAACATTCTCACACCGATTCTTGCTACGACAAGTTTTGAATTACTTGATTGAATTGAGTTTTTCACAGCGATAGAGCCATCCCCGGTAATCGTATAAACGGCATCATGATTAACAGTGAAATCATTTTTACCATCACCGAGCAGTTTCGATTCGATACGAACTACAGCCTGTTCTGTCTGTTCTGCTTTAACCTCAAGTGTTTTCCACTTCAATTCATTAACGCCATATTTAACCCAATCTTCTGCAGCCCACATATCGTCATTTCGATGAGGAGCTCTCCATAAATACAATCTCGGACCTCCATTACTTTTAAAAAGGCTCACCCCATTTTGTTCAAGATTAGAGAAAGTTCCGTTTCCTTTATCAAATACAATAGTAAATCCGTTTCCTTTAACAACAACTTCTTTGTCATTCTGTGTCATTTTAAGAGGCGACATCTTAGCTGTATTTTTAACGACTGCAGGTGTTACAACCGGCAATTTGAATTGAGCTGCTGCTAATTCATATCCCTTTTTAGCCCAAAGTTTATCTTGCGCCAATGAGAACGAAACTCGCAGGAAGTACTCGGCTCCAGGCTTGGGATTAGCAATATGATAGGGAATCCGAACTGTTGTTTCAGCACCCGGTTCCAACGTTGGAACATCTAATACGCCACGTGCAATCTCTCTTCCATTTTCAGAAAGTGTCCAGGAACCGTCGAAATCATCAAGATTTATGAATTGGTATTTATTACGGATTTTAATCACTCCATTTGCTAAATCTTTATCTCCGATTCCAATCCATTGATAAACACGTTTCATTTCAGGATAATGAGGCTTTGGACTGCGGTTAGCAAAGACTACTCCTTTATGAATAAAATAGTGGTCATTGGGGAATTCTCCGAATCCGCCTCCATAAGCAAGAATAGGATGCTTCGGATCACGACGGTTCCATAAGGCTTGATCTTGCCATTCCCAAATTGCACCGCCCAAAAGTGTTGGATATTTATCAAAAGCATCATTGTACTCACCAATAGATCCCATCGAATTAAACATCGCATGAGCATACTCGCACAAATAGAAAGGCTTCTTGTAATTCTCATTGTCCTGAGCTATTTTCTCAACTTCACCGGGACTTGTATACATTCTGCTGTCAATGTCGGCAGGATTATCTTTCCCGATACCGAATCGTTCATAATGTACCGGACGAGTTGAATCAATCGATTTAATAGCTGCTTCTGCTGCCACGAAATTTGAACCACCTTCTCCACATTCATTTCCGAGTGACCAAATAATTACAGAAGGATGATTTTTAAAATTCTCGACATTTGCAACATTCCGATCCACAATAGCAGCTTTCATCCTTGGTTCATCATCGAACTCTTTCCACAATCCGTGGCTTTCACAATTTGCTTCTGCAACCAACCAGATTCCCCATTCATCGCATAACTCATACCACCGAGGATCGTCTGAATAGTGACAAGTACGTACATGGTTGCAATTCCCCTGTTTCAGAACCTCCAGATCACGTATCATTTGAGCTTCTGTAATTGCATGTCCTACTTCAGCCCAGTGTTCGTGACGATTAGCACCTTTCAACTTAATAGGCGTCCCATTGACAGTAAAAACTCTTCCTTTGATTTCAATTTTTCGGAAACCGGTACGGGCAGAAAGTGTTTCTACATTGTTAAAACCATCATTTAATGTCAGAACTGTAGTATAGAGATAAGGAGTTTCTGCCGTCCATTTTACAGGATTCGAGACAGGGATACTGAATTTAACCACAGTTTCTTCTCCCGGATTCAATGCAGGAACATTCACTTCTGCCTTAGCTCCTATGACAATTTTGTTGGCATTGTATAAATTCGCTACCAGCCTTTTAGCTGTCGAAGCAGAAGAACCATAGTTTTTAACTTTTGCACTAACCTCGACTGTTGCGTTCTTATATTGACTATCCAAATTAGTTTTAACGAAAAAATCCCGAACATGAAGTTGTGGAGCACTCCAAACTGTAACATTCCGAAAGATTCCACTTAACCGCCACATATCCTGATCTTCCAGATAACTCCCGGCACAGAAACGATAGACCTCAACAGCCACCATATTTTTCCCGGGTTTCACATATCTGGTAATGTCGAATTCAGCAGCATTACGGCTATTTACGCTATAGCCTACCTTTTCTCCATTTACCCAAAGGAAGAATCCTGAATCTACTCCATCAAAAGAAAGGAAGATTCTTCGTCCATTCCAATTTGCCGGAACTTCAAAATTGCGTCTGTAACTACCCACCGGATTACGTTCCTCAAAAGCAGTATAGTTTTTAGGAGGAGCACTCATTACATGAGGAAATTTTGGTTCAAAGATATATCCGGCATTTCGGTAATAGGGAGTTCCATAGCCCTGCACCTGCCAGTTTGAAGGTACAGGAATTTCTTTCCATGAAGAAACATCAAAAGATGGTTTATAAAAATCTACGGGACGTTTCTGTGGCCATGACACCCAGTTAAACTTCCACATTCCGTTTAGGCTTCTACAGAACGAAGAAGCGTGTCGTTTGGCAACAAGAGCTTCATT
>JAUZOB010000109.1 GCA_030706665.1 Bacteroidota bacterium | reverse complement strand
TATGTCATTGAGGAATATTCAGTGTAGTCAGGTCTTTTACAAGAGGTAATTGCTTCAGTAATACTATTGTTTTCTTTTTGGAGGGGTTGGAAATGAACAAGATATCCTAATGAGAGGATATAATTTCGATGAAACATTGAACTGTGTATGTAGAAAATAAATTATACGATATCGCAAGTTTAGATAATATTATATTTATATTAGATAGGCTGGGAGTAACCATTAAGAATCACATTTTTTAAATTAAATGTCATGTAGATAATATGTTGATAAAAAAGAATGCTAAATGGCCAAGAGAGTAAGAGTAAGACTCTTATTCTGCGAGAGCAATGTTGTCAATGATTTTAATCAACTCCTGTAAAAGGTAAACTTTGTCTTCAGAAATGGTCGGTATTGCCGATTTAATTTTATTGATTACATTATCTTTTTGCTCTTGAGTTATCTTTCCTTCCATGTTTTCGATTACTGTAAAAGCTTCAAATGCAGTTTCGAAAGGTTCACTGATTGCAATATTCACAAAGGCCGGAAGATGTGGCGTGTAATCCAGCCCATTCCCCCAACAGCACATTGATAAGGTTTTCCACTCTGTTTGATAATGTTTGTTCTGAAGGAGGGCCACCAATTCATTTGCTGCATCTTTAACTTTTACATCGTTGAGGATACCGATAATACGTGTTTTTATTTCTTCATTTGATGAAGAATGCAATAATTCAGCAAGGTAAGAGATATAACTGCAATTTCCTTTTTCGGCGATTCCTTCAAGCGCAGAAAGTACAACTGACGGGTCTTGAGACACAAGGTCTGCTATGATTTTTTTATCTGGGTTTGTGTTCATATGCTTTGTATTTTATGATGGCAAAAGTAATATATTTCTATTGAATATTGACGAAATAAACTTGAGTGAACTCTTTATGAATCGAGCATTACATACAGTTTTTCCTATTCTCGGTATATCGAAAATGTAACGTTTTTTTAACTGAACTGTTAAATCAAATGAGGTTTCATTGTTGTTGAATGATCATTCATTTGGTTTCATACTTTTGTAGTCATGTAAATTTATAATTTTTATATGTCAGATAAACTAAAAGAGCTTGCAGAAGAAAGGGTCGGTAAATTGTTGTGGAAATTTTACTTGCCATCATTTGTAGGTGTTATCGCGAATGCTCTTTATAACATTATTGACCGGATTTTTATAGGACAAGGGGTTGGATCAATGGCACTGACCGGATTAAGTGTGGTATTTCCGATCATGATCATTATTATGGCTTTTGGAATGTTAATTGGTATTGGTTCCGGAGTTTTTATATCGATAAATCTGGGGAAAGGAGATAAACTAAAGGCAGAAAGAGTACTGGGAAATGGTTTTTTGCTGATGTTGATTACTTCTCTAATTGTAACAGTGTTCGGATTCCTAATCAAGACTCCACTTTTAAATCTTTTCGGTGCAACTGCAGAAACGAAAGGGTATGCTCAGGACTATCTGGATATTATTCTTTTAGGAACAGTTTTTCAAATGGTCGGCTTTTCAATGAATAATATTATTCGTTCGGAGGGAAATGCGAAGGTTGCTATGTATTCGATGTTAATCAGTGCAGGAACGAATGCAATCCTTGCACCTATTTTTGTTTTCGGATTCGGTTGGGGTGTGAAAGGTGCTGCCTGGGCTACTGTACTCTCAACATTTATTTTGATGATTTGGGTTTTGATGCACTTTACCAGTAAACGATCTCTACTGAAACTTCGGTGGGAGAACATGAAACCGGATCGGAAAGTTATAATGGGGATCGTCGGTATCGGAATGGCTCCTTTTTCAATGCAACTTGCAGCAAGTGTAATTCAGGGAATTTATAATGTCAAATTGATTCATTTTGGTGGAGATATTGCTGTTGGGGCGATGGGAATTATCAATAGTGTTTCGATCATTATCATTATGTCGATAGTTGCGTTGAACATGGCATCTCAACCTATTGTCGGGTATAATTACGGTGCAAAGGCGTATGGCAGAGTTAGGCAAACATTATTCCTATGTTTGAAGTCGGCAACAATAATTTCGATAGTCGCATGGGTTGTTATTCTACTTTTTTCAGGATCCATCATAAAAGTTTTCAATCATAATGATTTCTCATTATATGAGATTGGGAAGCATGGATTAAAAGCAGTTCTGACATGTCTTCCGATTGTGGGATTTCAGGTGATTGCTTCGAATTTCTTCCAATCTGTCGGGCGAGTCAAAACAGCGATGCTTCTATCGGTTCTAAGGCAGGTTTTAATTCTTGTTCCATTGTTGCTGATTCTTCCATATTTCTGGGGAATCGATGGAGTTTGGTATGCCGGACCGACTGCAGACTTTATTTCAGCGATGATTGTTCTGTTTTATATTACCAAAGAATGGAAACGATTGAGGCTTCTGGAACAGGGTAGAATATAAAAGAATTGATTAATAGATGATTCGAAAAAATGAAATTGGTAATTAAAGAAAAGGTTTGAATTTGAGGAAAAATATTTTGATTTTTTCTATAAGTGTTTTCTTTTTTAAATAAAATGTGTTTACTTTGCGAACTGTTTGGAAAACGTATGTTCGGTAAAAAATAAAACGGAATGTCAAGAGTTTGTCAAGTTACTGGAAAAAAGGTTATGGTGGGTAATAATGTATCTCACTCAAAGAGGAGAACAAAAAGAAAGTTTTACCCCAACCTTATGAAGAAAAAATTCTACCTGGCGGAAGAAGATCGTTGGGTGACCTTGACTGTTTCTGCTAATGGCCTGAGGACTATCAATAAGAAAGGTCTTCCTGCTGTTTTAAAAGAGGCAAAAGAAAAGGGTCTTGTTGAAAAGTTCATTTAATCTATTTAAGTAGTTAGAACAATGGCTAAAAAAGGGAACAGAGTTCAGGTGATATTGGAATGCACCGAGCATAAAGATAGCGGAATGCCAGGTACTTCCAGATATATTACAACTAAGAATAGGAAGAATACACCTGAACGTATGGAATTAAAGAAGTATAATCCAATACTTAAGAAAGTAACCGTTCACCGCGAAATTAAATAATAAAATTATCCTATGGCAAAGAAGGCAGTAGCAAGTATGCAAAAAGGTGCCGGTAAAGGTTACTCTAAAGTAATCAAGATGGTGAAATCTGAAAAGACCGGTGCGTATACATTCGTTGAGGATGTTATTCCTAACGATGATGTAAAAGATTATTTCAAAAAGTAAGATATTCAAGTTTATCTAAAAAAGCTTTCATCGTTGGGTGAAAGCTTTTTTTGTAAATGTAAGTAGCAATACATTTATCCCTTCTATGATTATTTTTTGTAAATTGCACCATTTCTAGATAATAAACATTTATGGGCCTTTTCGGATTATTCACTAAGGAGAAAAAAGAAAGTCTCGATCAGGGACTGGCTAAAACAAAAGAAAATGTTTTCTCAAAGCTTTCTCGTGCTATTGTTGGGAAATCAAAAGTAGATGATGAAGTTTTAGACAGCCTTGAAGAAGTGTTGATTTCTTCGGATGTTGGTGTCGATACTACAATCAAAATTATTCAAAGAATTGAAAGTCGTGTTGCACGTGATAAATATTTAGGAACAAACGAGCTGAATAGTATCCTCAAAGAAGAGATTGCCGCTCTTCTTGAAGAAAACAATAGTGGAAGCGTTGAAGATTTTGATGTTCCTTCGACAGGAACCCCTTATGTGATTATGGTCGTAGGGGTAAATGGCGTTGGGAAAACTACTACGATTGGGAAATTAGCTTATAATTTTAAAAACGCGGGGAAGAAAGTTGTACTTGGTGCTGCTGATACTTTTCGTGCAGCTGCTGTTAACCAGTTACAGATTTGGGCTGACAGGGTAGATGTTCCGATTGTAAAACAGGGAATGGGTGCTGATCCTGCTTCTGTTGCTTTTGATACCCTAGCTTCTGCGAAAGCGAATAATGCGGATATTGTTATCATTGATACTGCAGGCAGGCTTCATAATAAAGTGAACCTGATGAATGAACTTTCTAAGATCAGAAAAGTTATGCAGAAGGTCATTCCGGATGCACCTCACGAAGTTCTTCTGGTCTTGGATGGATCAACCGGGCAAAATGCATTTGAACAGGCAAAACAATTTACGCTTGCTACTGATGTTACGGCATTAGCTCTTACCAAACTGGATGGTACTGCTAAAGGCGGTGTTGTAATTGGCATTTCCGATCAATTTAAAATTCCGGTAAAATATATTGGAATCGGAGAAAAGATGGAAGATCTTCAAATCTTCCGTAAGAAAGAATTTGTAGAAACATTGTTTAGTTAGATAACCCTTTATATGGGGAAGAAGATGTCACCCTTTATAAGGATGACATCTTTTTTATTCTTTAGTGTTATGAAGAAAAAGGTAAATGTAGTTACACTTGGGTGTTCGAAAAATATGGTCGATTCGGAAGTGTTGTTAAAACAATTGGAAGAATCAGGGTATAAAGTGGTGCATGATTCGAATGATGAGGATGCTTCGGTGGTAATTATTAATACCTGCGGATTTATTCTTGATGCAAAAGAAGAATCGATTGATACAATCATGAATTATGTGCAGGCCAAGCAAGAGGGGCGAATTGAAAAAATCTATGTAATGGGGTGCCTCGCTGCACGATATAAAGATGACCTGAAGAATGAAATTCCTGAAGTAGATCGTTTTTTTGGAAAATTTGATCTTAAGAATATTGTTGATGAATTAAAAGCAGAATATAATCCTGATTTGATTTATGACAGGAAGATTACAACTCCTTCTCATTACGCTTATCTGAAGATCTCAGAAGGGTGTAACCGATCGTGTGCTTTCTGTGCAATTCCATTGATAACCGGTCGGTACCAGTCTAAACCCATTGAAGCTCTTATTAAGGAAACAAAGAATCTGGCTGCAAAGGGAGTTAAAGAGCTCCTGATTATTGCACAGGATATTTCTTATTATGGAATAGACCTATATGGAAAGAATATGCTTGGCGAACTGATTGAAAAGATCTCTGAAGTGGATGGGATTGAATGGATCAGGTTGCATTATGCATATCCGACTAAATTCCCTTTTGAGATATTGCCGCTTATGCGTCAAAATCCGAAGGTTTGCAAATATCTTGACATTCCTGTTCAGCATTGTAGTGATAATGTCTTAAAGAGCATGTTAAGGCATGTTACAAAAGCGGAAACTGTTGAATTAATTAATAAAATCAGGGAAGAGGTTCCGGATATTGCATTGCGAACAACTCTGCTGGTAGGATATCCGGGCGAAACAGAAGAATACTTTGAAGAATTGAAAGAATTTATTCAGGAGATGCGTTTTGAACGATTGGGGGTGTTCCCTTATTCTCATGAAGAAGATACTTATGCCTATAAGCATTACGAAGATGTTTTGCCACAAATCATTAAGCAGGAGAGAGCGGATGAAATTATGGAGATTCAGCAGTCTATTTCTGCAGAAATTATGAATGCTAAGGTTGGCCAAACTCTTAATGTAATTGTTGACCGCAAAGAAGGTGATTATTATGTAGGGAGAACAGAATTTGACTCTCCAGATGTCGATGGGGAGGTGTTCATTCAAACAACTAAGCGTCTTCGTAAAGGATCTTTTGTAAAGGCACATATTGTCCGTTCTGAAGATTATGACCTTTATGCCGAATATTAACCTTCTTATTCTAATTGGCTTCGGATTTACATTACGGGTTATCTGAAACAGAATGCCCACGGTTCTCATGTTGTTGCCACTATCAGTATTGACTGTTTTTCGAATCGGTCGGACGAGAAAGGGTAAGTCCAAATTCTGTATTGAAAGGCATTAAAAGGACTATTTCTTATGGCGATTGGTTCGATATAGAGGGTATTCCTTTGAGATGAAGGTATTCAGAATTATTTTTTTAGTCAAACAATCAGCGCATTAAACAAAAAAGATGAGATTGTGACATTTTTTTGATCCGGTGGTTTGGATTGAAGAACTAAAAATATCTATATTTGCAGCACCTGAAACGAAAAAAGCATTAAAAAAGCCCAAGTGGCGAAATCGGTAGACGCGCTAGTTTCAGGGACTAGTAATCGCAAGGTTGTGCAGGTTCGAGTCCTGTCTTGGGCACCAAAGCGGAAGTTTCGTCAAAATTGACAGAACTTCCACTTTTATTTTGTTCCAGAACCCGCTTCAATTGCGGAATTGCTGAGAAAAATGAGTTTACTCTAGTGGTTCGATATTGATCGATTTCTCGATTGTAAATAATTCCTTCAGGAAACAGTAAATTTTGGAATACCCTTTTGCTGCTAAAATCCAGATCATCCCACATTATCAATGGATTACAGCACACCTTCACTGCAAAATCAATCACCTTTTTGAGGTTCGAGAAATATCCGTCACTCTTATTCAATTCCAGTTCAATCTCAAAACATTCCTTTTCATATTTGGGTCTGAATTTATCGTAAAGATTACGGTCAATCTCCCCTATGACAAATCTTTCCTCGATGGTTTCCAGTTTCTTTTTAACTTCAGCTAAGTTACTTTTTAATATTCTGTTGTCTTTAATACTTGATGCAAAGAAAATATTCATTTGTTCTTCTAATTGGATTCTGATTATTTCAAACTCTTCCTTTCCAATTTGGAAATATTTTCAGCAGATTCCGAAACAAATCATGCATCGCTTTTGCACTGCGTTTTACTTTGCATCCTTTGGTGCTGCACTTGTAACAATACAACCCTTTCTTTTTAACTAAGTAGCCGGTTAGAGGCTGTTTGCATTTATCACATTGGGTGAAAACTTTCAGAGGTAAGTTATCATTTTCTTTGTTGTGTACAAAACCCTGACTTCTCTTTTCCTCCCTGATATTGTGTACTGCCAGAAACAATTCTTTTGAAACTAATGGTTCATGCCTTCCTTCGATAACCTGTCCAGGAATCATTTTGCTCGTGAGCAGCCCACAATAAAAAGGATTCAAAATATTTCATTCAGCCGCTTTTCGTTAATATTTAATCCTATCCGGCACAAATGTCTCGCTATTTCTGCATTGGTCATCTGCTTGTAAACTTTCAATTCAAAAGCACTTTTCAACAACTTTCCTTGTTCACTAACCACCAGATTACGCTGATTGGCTTTTCCTTTATTTAAATCCTTGTATCCAAATGGTATTCGCCACACCCAATATCCGTTCAAAAGATGCTCTTTCATCCCTGTTATAACTTTATCCCGTCGTAACTCATTATCCATTTGCACGAAAAGGAATAATATCTTCTGCTGAAATGAGCCTGCCGGGGTTCTCGAGTCAAGTTCTTGCGTTGCTACCAGAGTTATAACCCCATATTTCTTTAATAAATCTTCAGCAATGGAAGCCCCGTTAATGCCAGAGCGTGAAAAACGTTCATACGAATATACTATCACATAATTGATGTTCTTTGTACGTTTTACAAATGTCAGCATTCGGTTAAACTCTTTTCTATCATCTGTTTTAGTAGACTCATAAGTGCCGCCAAAATACCCAACCACATTTAGGTCCCTCCTATTTGCGTACGTCTCATGATGTTTCTTTTGTGATGCCAGACTGGTAATATCTTCCTGGTCCGCTGACGATACACGAGTATAAATAACCGCATTATTCCTCTCCTGAAATTGCTTCGGAGCCTGTGGAGCAAACTATTTGAATAGGCTTAAATCACTCATTGCAATAATGAATTGAGTTAAAATCGAAGATGGAATTTTGCCGCGTTTTTTTGAACCAAAATAGTATGTTATTTCTTCAAAAAGAGGGCTTTCAAAATCAGAAGGGCAATAGTTTCTACATCTTTAATAAGCCGTTCGTAATCTTCAGCAGACAGATCCTTGTATTTGGTTACAAGATGTAGTTTTTCCAAAGGCAACCTTTTTTTTTACTCTTTCCGTTGCTTCTTCAATATTTTTGATTTGCTTTTCCTCCATAATGTAGTGAAGCGGAAAGTTGAATTTTACATTCTTTGTTTCAGCTTCAACAAACCTATGGAATGCATTTATGCATTGAAAATAGTGGATGAAATGACTTAAAATGTCTCCATTTGTCTGCATTGTTAATTTTCACATCCGAAAAGCATTATTTTCAATTATTGAGGATGTTCGTACCTTCAGCTCCTTCATTCCGGTCTTTCGTTCCTAATTCTCTACATTAAGGAGCTTCCGGTATCCCGCGCAAGAGTAACTCGTTCATTTCGCTAGTCACCTTAAACGGGTTAACCCGCTCATTCAAACGTTACACTTGCCTTCGCCCGCGCTATAAAGATTGTCAGATAAAGTTCCTGTGCTTCCGGTAACCTCATTCCATATATTTCTCCAAACCCGTTCGGAAAATAACTTCCATTCAGTAACCTTCAGCACCGCACACAAGAGTATATGCCTCATTTCACTTCGCTCACCCTACCTCCGGACAGACCTCGCTACTTTTCATTCAGCCTACACTTGTTTTTGCCACCGTCCAAGATTTTTGAGAACGTTTGATTCCTTATGCCACTACCACCAACAGAAAAACCAGATATCTTATCTTTAAGATTTATTATCACAATAAAAAATCATTTAATAGGTAACTTCCGAAATCAAATGCTTTCAGAATAGGCCAACGATGATATCCTGAGGGAAATTTTCTTGAACTACTTTCTCAAATAAACCTTTAATGACGAATGCCCAACCTATTTGATAATGGTCTCCCATATTTATTGTTTTTTTAGGTTACCTGCGACTGTCACTTATAAGTTGTCGTAGTAGATTCCGAAGAGCGCAAGCGTCCGCAGTACGATGGCGGTCAAGAAAGGAGCAGAGACAACGCACCGGGCGAACCCTACAATGCAAATTACAATTTGTAATGTAACCTGTTTTTTAATTTTTGGGAGGTTCTATAAAAGGCAAATTCTCCCTTTCACATTTATCCCGCAAATTAATGTCTTCTGCAACTAACTCTCCATTATCTCTCATAATTTTTAAATATTTCGCTAACGGACCAGTGCAAGTTGTCGTTACGGATTTCGAAGAGCGTTAGTGTCCGGTAGGACCTTACGATCAAGAAAGGAGCGGAGATAACACACCGCACGACACCCTAATGCAATTTGCAATTTGTCAGGCGTAGATTTTTATTCATTTAATACTTTTGTCATTATTTTACAAGCTTCATTTAAGGCTTCTCTGTCACTATTATGACTCTTGCGTAGGAAATAGAAAATGGCAATTTTGAACATTGGAAAACTGATAAATATATATTCATTCGCTAAACTGAAGAAATTAAAGTCTGAAGTTTTCGGTTCAAATATTAATAATGATTCTATCCTTTCATACTTTCTTTTTACTGTTATTCTATTTTGAGATTGTCTCAGAAAGTTATACGCTTTAAATGGATTCATTTCAAAAAAGTGTCGAAGCATTGCGACAGAAAATTCACCCCAGTCTCGGTTGTATTCAGAGTTACCATATTTGATATATTTTCTACGACACTCGTAAACCTGTAATTTGTAATCTAGAATTTCGAGCCAACGGATAATATTGCATAAATCGTCTTGAGTGTAATTATCCTTTGATTCTATTTTTTTTATTGTTTTAATTATGCATTCTTCGATATTTGAAAGAGCTATGTTGTTGCATGTCGAACATGTTGGAACTACTGCTTTATGGTATGTTTGAGTTTGTCTATTAACTCTGGAAATCATCGAAATATCTGTATTGTTTTCAAAAAGCCATTGTGGCAAAACATGTTCTCTGGTTAATCCAGATGTGGATTTACAGAATACACAGATCTCCTTTGTATTTTTTGGGGTCGCAGGAT
>JAUZOB010000108.1 GCA_030706665.1 Bacteroidota bacterium | reverse complement strand
TTTTTGATAAAATTGAGACATGCTCTGATTTTTGGAGCCATACTTCCTTCTCCAAAAGTACCCATTTCAAGGTATCTTTGTGTATCGGCAAAGTTTAAAAATTCAAGTTTTTCCTGAGTCGGCAGTCCAAAGTCCTTAAATATAAATGGCACATCGGTGAGGATATAGAATTCGTCAGCTCCAATCTCGGTCGCTAACAGTGAGGATGAAAGGTCTTTGTCGATTACAGCATCGAGTGTCCTGATGTTTTTCCCTTCGTCGTAAAATATCGGAATCCCGCCACCTCCTGCAGCAATAACGATGTTTCCGGTATCAGCGAGCATTCGGATCGTTTCATTGTTAAAGACACTCAATGGTTTCGGTGATGCAATGACACGTCGCCAACCTCCTTTTACTTTCTCTGTGGGTTTGAATATCCATCCTTTCTTTTCTTCAAGTATTTCCGCTTCTTCTGATGAATATATTTTCCCGATAGGTTTCGAAGGATTTGAAAAAGCAGGATCATCCGGACTAACTTCAACCATTGTAACTAATGTGATCACATTCTTTTTGATTGCATGCTTTTTCAATACATTGCGCATCATACGCTCGATCATATATCCGATTCCTCCCTGAGAATCAGCAACGCATATGTCAACAGGCATCGGCGCAATATTATATACTTGATCTCCTGCGTCATTGCGCATAATGATGTTGCCTACTTGCGGGCCGTTCCCATGGGTAACCACAATATTGTAACCTGCATTTAATAAGAAAATCAGATTTTCTAAAGTATCGGTTGTATTGCTTTCCTGTTGCTCGATAGTTCCTTTTTCATCTCCTCTGAGCAATGCATTCCCTCCAAGTGCAACGACTGCCAGTTTGTTCATATGTCACAATGTTAAGGTTGGTTAGACGAATCCAATTTAAAAATTTAATTTTTATAATGTCTTGATTAAAATATGATTTATACTATGTCGGGAGATGTTATATAACAATATTCTATATCATTCTTCCTTTATTTAGAAGTGTCGTATATGTCTGTCATAAAATGAATTCTTGTACTTTTTTTAGAAAAAATCAAACTTTCGTGTTCTGTTCTCCAATTAAAAGGTAGTATGGTGGCACAAATTCTGTAATTTTGTAAAACTTCTTTTAAGAAGTGTACTTTTGTTATGTAGCAATAATTCAGGAATATGACCCAAAAAAGAAAAAGTCAGAAGAAAGGAGTATCTGCTTTCGATAAAATAATGAGTCATCAGCAATTATTTGAAAAGATAAAGCTTATAGCTGGTTTTCTATTGGTTTCCTTTTCATTATATCTGTTGTTGGCTTTTATCTCGTTTATATTTTCAGGGGGGGATGATCAGAGCCTTTTTGATGTAAAAAGTGGCGATTTTATCTTAAGACCCGGAATACAGGCACGAAATTGGGCAGGAAAAGGAGGAGCATGGTTAGCCGATGTGTTTATAAACAGATGGTTTGGTCTGGCCTCTTTTATCTTTGTTTTCCCGTTTGGAATTATCGGATTGCGAATGTGGGGAAGGAAACCAGTCCCATTGTTTAAAACACTGGCATTCTCTTTCTTCCTAATTCTATGGACTTCTATCACTTTGGGATATTTTTTCATTTCATCTTATGAAGATTCATTTATCTATCTGGGTGGAGTCTATGGCTTTTATCTGAGTAACTGGATGATCTCTTTCTTCGGGTCAATCGGTACTTTTCTCGTTTTATCCTTATGCTTTATTGCTTTCCTTATTTTTACCGGGCAGAAGATGTCAATCTGGTTAAATAATATATTGGATTCGGCTAAGAGGATTAAGGAAGGGAATAATGGAAATGAAGAGTTGGATTCGGATGCTGTTATTCCGGCTTCGGTTGCAGTTCCTGCCGAAGAAGAGAAAAGATTTACAAAGTTGATCACTGACAATGATACAATTGAAGCTGATTTTGATCCTGATCAGGATGAAATAGCAAATGATGAGGATGATGTCGATTTTGCTGCTGAACTGGAAGATCTTGAAGCAGATAATAATGATTTGGAGGTTCTGGTTGCGGATAAAGTTCCCGAAGATGAAGATTATCGACCCAACCTGCCGGAATATAATCCATGGCTGGACCTTTCATCATATAAATTTCCGTCTTTGGATTTGATGGATGATCATAGCACAGATTCTGCCGATGTTACCAATGAAGAATTGATCTCTAATAAGAATAGAATTGTAGAGACACTTCGGAACTATAAAATTGAAATCACAAAGATAAAGGCAACTATCGGACCTACAGTAACCCTGTATGAAATTGTCCCTGCTCCGGGAGTCCGCATCGCAAAGATTAAAAATCTTGAAGATGATATTGCATTAAGCTTATCTGCCCTTGGTATTCGTATTATTGCTCCGATTCCGGGGAAAGGGACAATTGGGATCGAGGTCCCGAATCGTAATCCGGAAGTCGTATCAATGCGATCGGTAATTGCTTCCCGTAAATTTCAGGAAATGGGAGCTGAGCTTCCGATTGCTCTTGGGAAGACAATTTCAAATGAGACATTTACTGTCGATTTGGCAAAGATGCCACATGTTCTTGTGGCCGGAGCTACCGGACAAGGAAAATCTGTTGGATTAAATGCTATTATTGCTTCTTTATTGTATAAGAAACATCCGTCAGAGCTCAAGTTTGTAATGATTGACCCTAAAAAGGTTGAGCTAAGTCTTTATGCCGCTCTTGAAAAACACTTCCTGGCTAAATTGCCTGACGAAGATGAAGCGATCATTACCGATATTCATCGAGTAAAGGCAACGTTGAATTCGGTGAATGTTGAGATGGATCAGCGTTATGACCTTTTGAAAAAAGCTCTTGCCCGTAATATTAAAGAATACAATAAAAAATTCATTGACCGGAAATTGAATCCGGAGAAGGGACACCGTTATCTGCCCTATATTGTTGTTGTAATTGATGAGTTTGCCGACCTGATTATGACTGCCGGCAAAGATATAGAAATGCCTATTGCACGTATAGCCCAGCTTGCCCGCGCTGTGGGAATTCATATGATTATTGCGACTCAGCGTCCGTCAACCAATATTATTACGGGGGTAATCAAGGCAAACTTCCCGACGCGTGTTGCATTTAAGGTGGCATCAATGGTTGACTCCCGAACTATTCTTGATACTCCGGGGGCGAATCAGTTAATCGGTAAAGGTGATATGCTGATATCATTCGGTAGTAACTTAACCCGTGTGCAGTGTGCCTTTGTCGATACTCCCGAAGTAGAACGGATTTGCGAATTCATTTCCGAACAAAAGGGATATGACAGTGCCTTCTTACTTCCTGAATTCATTGATGACAATACCAACGGAGGTGAAATAAATGGTTCGGATCCTTCGAATCGTGATGAATTATTTGATGAAGCGGCCCGATTAGTGGTGATGGGGCAAACCGGATCGACCTCTTCCATTCAGCGTAAATTCTCAATCGGCTATAATCGTGCCGGAAGAATAATGGATCAGCTTGAAGCTGCAGGAATTGTGGGATCAAGTGAGGGAAGCAAGGCTCGAAAAGTTTTAGTTCAAAGTGAATATGATTTGGAACGATTATTGAGTAATAATTAAAGAAATATAATAGAATAAAACATGAGGAAATTTTTATTAGTTGTCAGTCTCTTGTCAGTGGGACTTTTTACTCAGGCTCAGCAAGACTATAAAGCGAAAGCTTTGTTGGATAAAGTAGCAAATAAAACAAAGTCTTATAAATCATTGGAAATTAATTTTGCTTTTGCGCTTGCAAATGCAAAAGCAAAGGTGAATGAGAAGCATGAAGGAAAGATCTTTATCAAAGGTTCAAAATATCGTTTGAATTTGATGGGGGCAGAAACTTATTTCAATGGAAAGACCCAATGGACTTATCTGCATGATGCAAATGAAGTAAATATTTCTTCGTCGTCAGATGAAGGAGAAGCTATTAATCCGGCTAAGATTTTTACAATTTATCAGAAAGGGTATTCTTATAAACTGAAAAGTACCAAAAAGGAGGGGAACCGAACAATTTCACAGGTTGAACTGACACCTTATAAGGTAAAAGACGTGAAGCTGATTATTCTTGATATTGACGCTAATGCGCTTCAGATTGCCCGTGCAAAAATGTATTCAAAAGATGGGAATCAATATAGTCTTGTGATGAAAAATATGAAGACAAATTCTAATTTAGCTGATTCTTATTTTGAATTTGATAAGAAGAAACATCCTAAAGTGTCAGTTAATGATATGCGTTAAGATGTAATGCATTCTTTAAAGATATTCTAAATTCAAAAGCCGTTCGTTGGAACGGCTTTTTTTTCGATATATTGTTTCTTTCGAACTGACGTTTCTATGTTTAGCTGACACAATAGCATTTGTTTTTTCTCTTCTGAAGTTTTCCGGACTGAACTGCGTGTTGTGTTTAACCCGTTCCAATCTTTTTAGTCTCTCTTTTGAATCAATATACAGTAGTCTTATCCAGGGTAGGGATAAAATAAAAGGCTCTTAAATCCTTTCGATTTAAGAGCCTTTTTAATATTAAGAAGGAAAAGGAAATTAGATGGTTTCCTGATCTGACTTATTCTTTTCAACAAGTTTCTCTACTGAAGCGATTTCCATAAAAGAAGTACCGCCACCAACACCAAAGCTTCCACCGACATAAACAACAGTGTCTTTTTTGGTGAATTGTTCAGTTTCAACCATGTGCTTTAATGCAGATTTAACCATTTTATCTTTGTTCTTCTTCGCTTGGATAACTTCTGCGAAAACACCGTAAGAAAGAGAAAGTTCTCTCATTACACGTGCATTGTGGCACATTGCGTAAACAGGTTTTTGAGCACGGAAAGCAGAAAGGTAACGAGCTGTACGACCTGTAAGCGTGTCTGTCATAATTGCAGTAGTCTGGGTCAGTTCGATAGAAGCTTCAACAGCTGCTTCTGCAAAGAATGCAGTAATTTCGTTATCTATGCGTGGCAAATTGATATCATTACGTTTGTCTTTATCTGCTTCAGCTTCTTCTGTGATACGAGACATTACTTTAACAGCTTCGACAGGATAATCACCGTATGCAGTTTCCCCACTAAGCATGATTGCATCGGTTCTCCAGTAAATTGCAGTTGCTACGTCACTAACTTCAGCCCTTGTAGGTCTGGGGTTACTAATCATTGTGTGAAGCATCTGGGTTGCAACGATAACCGGTTTTTTCTTTTGAACGCATTTTTTAATCAAACTACGCTGAATACCAGGGATCTTTTCTGCAGGGATTTCAATACCGAGGTCCCCACGAGCAACCATAACACCATAAGCATAATCGAGAATTTCGTCAATGTTTTCAACACCTTCAACATTTTCGATTTTAGCAATGATTTTTACTTTACTGTCCTTTTCGTCAAGAATTTTCTGAATGGCAAGAATGTCTTCTTTGTTACGGACAAAAGAGTGAGCAATAAATTCAATATCTTGTTCGATTGCAAATTCGATGAACTTCTTATCTTTATCAGTTAATGCAGGCAGACAAATTGTAACACCGGGAACATTAACACTTTTCTTGTTCTTAACAACGCCTTTGTTACCTACAGAACAAATTAATGCATCAGCAGTTTTGTCAACAACTTCGAAACCAAGTTCACCATCATCAACAAGAATTGAGCTACCAACAGGAACATCATTTACAAAACCTGGATAATCTACATAAATGACTCCTTCTTTTGACTGGCCGGGTCCTCCACGGAATTCAATTTTTTCCCCTTCACTGATCGCAATGGGGCTTTCAATGCCAAAAGTTCTGACTTCAGGTCCTTTAGTGTCAACGAGGATTGCAATGTGATCAGAAACCGCCCGAACATTATTAATTAAGTTTATAGCAGTTTCAGGAGTCATATGCGCAGTATTTAAACGCGCAACGTTCATACCTGCATCGTAGAGTTCACGGATAAAATCGACATCACAACGAATATCGGAAATAGTAGCAACAATTTTTGTGTGCTTCATGGTAATAATATGTTTTTCTTTTTATTCTTGAATACGAAAATGTGGCGCAAATGTATATGAATTTTTAAGATTCGTAATTAATGCATCTTCTATTTATTCATCTTTTAACAATTAACTCATGAAGTTTGTTCTTTGCCCGATGTACACTTTAATATTACAAGTCTTGAGAAATGAAACTTAAGATTGCTAGCCGATAAGAATCGAGTCCAAATCCCATAATACATCCTTTACAAACAGGTCCGATCATAGATTCATGGCGAAAATTTTCACGGGTTAGTGTATTTGAGATATGAACTTCTATGGTTTTACAGGGGATTGCAGAAATGGCGTCCCGGATCGCAACAGAAGTATGGGTATAGGCACCAGCATTAATAATAATACCGTCAACAGAAAACCCATCTTCATGTATTTTATTAATAATTTCTCCTTCAATATTGGATTGAAAGTAAGTAAGTTCTATCTTTGGAAACATTTTAATAAGTTCAATAAAATATTTTTCAAAAGAAGAGTTCCCGTAAATACCCGGTTCACGTTTTCCGAGGAGATTTAAATTAGGACCATTAATAATTGTTAATTTCATAATAAAAAATTTTATTTATTCAAGTATGTAACTTATCTTTGAAAAACGCGTATTGAAAATTATGTAACCGCAAGTTTGTTGATTTACAATTAGTTTGCGGGAAATAATAGAATAAGAAAGATCAAATATACGTAAAATCTAATTTTTGTGGTGAATTTTAATACTTTGTGATTAGTTATGAAATGGGAAGAAGCAAAAAAGGGGTTTGATTCCTATCTAAGATTGGAAAAATCTCTATCGCAAAATTCAATCAGTGCTTATATCAATGATATAAATAAGCTGATTGTGTATTTGGATGCAAAATTCAATGGAATGCTTCCAGATAAGGTTAAACTGATTCATTTAAAAGATTTTGTACAATGGCTAAATGAGGAAAATGTAAGCCCCCGGACTCAGGCTCGCACCATCTCTGGAATTAAGTCTTTCTACAAATATCTTCTTCTGGGAGGAAAGATCGAAAGTGATCCGACTTCATTGCTCGAAGCTCCAAAGGTTGGGCGTAAATTGCCCGATATTCTGAGTGTAGATGAAATCGACCGTTTAATTAATGCAGTTGATGTTTCTAAATCAGAAGGACAACGGAACAAAGCAATCCTTGAAACTTTATATGGTTGCGGATTGCGTGTGTCTGAATTGGTGAACCTTAAACTTTCAAACCTTTATTTCAGTAAAGGATATATTAAGGTGGAAGGTAAAAACAATAAAGAACGTCTTGTTCCAATCAGTCGCCGTGCCATGGACGAAATCGAAGCTTACATTAATGGCTATCGTCGTACCCTGAAAGTTGACAGCGAAAGTGAAGATATCCTTTTCTTAAACAGAAGAGGTAAAAAACTGAGTCGTGTAATGATTTTCACAATCATTAAGAATCTTGCCGACAAAATTAAACTGAATAAGAAAATTAGTCCTCATACCTTTAGACACTCTTTTGCAACTCATCTGATTGAGGGTGGTGCAGATCTGAGAGTCGTTCAAGAAATGCTGGGACATGAATCTATTCTTACGACTGAGATTTATACTCATCTCGATCGTAATTATTTGCACGATACCATTAATCAATTCCATCCGAGAGGTTAATCCCTCTATGATAAGTAAAAAAGGGAGTGTTAATATTATTTTAACATTCCCTTTTTTTGTTTTTTTGATTCTACGCCTTTATTTAATTGAATTCTAGCCAAGTGATTATCCTCCATATGTCTATTTTTTGAAAAAATGCAATTTAATTATATGCTATAAAACAGGTTTTCTAAAAAAAACTATTTTTGTGGACTGAGATACTATGTATTGATGCAAATTAAATAATATTGAGGGCAATTATGAAAAAATTGGATTTATCAAAGTACGGAATTAACAACGTAAAAGAAGTTGTATACAATCCATCTTATGAACTGCTATTTGCTGAAGAGACAAAGGCTGGTCTTGAAGGATTTGAGAAGGGCGTTGTTTCAGAACTTGGTGCAGTGAAAGTAGATACCGGAATCTTTACCGGCCGCTCACCTAAAGATAAATATATCGTATGTGACGACACAACTAAAGACACTATTTGGTGGACTTCTGACAAAGCAAAGAATGACAATAAACCAATCAGTCCTGAAGTATGGTCAAGCCTGAAAAGCATTGTTGCTAAAGAGCTTTCTGAAAAGAAACTATTTGTTGTTGATGCTTTCTGTGGTGCGAATCCTGATTCTCGTTTGAAAGTACGTTTTATTGTTGAAGTTGCATGGCAGGCACACTTTGTAAAAAACATGTTCATCCGTCCAACCGACGAAGAGCTTGAAGTTTACGGAGAGCCTGATTTCGTTGTAATGAACGGTTCTAAAACTACCAATCCCGGCTGGAAAGAAATGGGATTGAATTCTGAAAACTTTGTTGCATTCAACCTTACCGAAAGAATGCAAGTAATCGGTGGTACTTGGTATGGTGGTGAAATGAAAAAAGGTATGTTCAGCATGATGAACTACTTACTCCCACTTAGTGGTATCGCTTCTATGCACTGCTCTGCTAATGTTGGTAAAGAAGGTGATGTTGCTATCTTCTTCGGTCTTTCCGGTACTGGTAAGACTACTTTGTCAACCGATCCAAAACGTCAGCTTATTGGTGATGACGAGCATGGTTGGGATAATGATGGAGTATTCAACTTCGAAGGTGGCTGTTATGCAAAAACAATTAACCTTGACCCCGAAAGCGAACCTGACATTTTCAAGGCAATCAAACGTGATGCTCTTCTTGAGAATGTTGTAGTTGATGCAAATGGAGTTATTGATTTCAGCGATAATTCAAAAACAGAAAATACTCGTGTTTCTTATCCGATCTATCACATTGATAACATTGTAAAACCTGTTTCTAAAGCAGGTCATGCAAAAAAAGTTATCTTCCTGACCGCTGATGCATTCGGTGTTATGCCTCCTGTATCAATTCTTACAGCAGAACAAACTAAATATCACTTTCTCTCAGGTTTCACTGCAAAACTTGCAGGAACAGAACGTGGTATTAAAGAACCGGTTCCTACTTTCTCATCTTGTTTCGGAGCTGCTTTCCTTGCACTGCATCCAACTAAATATGCTGAAGAGCTTGTAAAACGTATGGAAGCTGCAGGTGCTAAAGCTTACTTGGTAAATACTGGATGGAATGGTACCGGGAAGAGAATTTCTATTAAAGATACACGTGGTATTATCGATGCCATCCTTAGTGGTTCTATTGATAGTGCTCCTACCAAAACAATCCCATTCTTTAGTTTCAGTGTCCCGACAGAACTTAACGGTGTTGATCCGAAGATTCTTGATCCTCGCGATACTTATGCAAATGCTTCAGATTGGGAAGAAAAAGCAAAAGATCTTGCTGCTCGTTTTATTAAAAACTTTGACAAATTTACCGACAACGAAGAAGGTAAAGCTCTTGTTGCAGCAGGACCACAGTTGTAATTTATTGCTTCTGTATATAAATATGAAGGCTGAATCCATTGGATTCAGCCTTTTTTAATACTCCTAATTTTAACCTTATTTGAAAAAGTTTTCTTCTTATGGTTAAATATTCTGAGTTTAGTAAAGATCATGAGTGGTCATAAGGGTAACGTATACAATTGGGAACATAGGGAGCAGATCTGAATATTGGAAGGGTATATAAGATGTGGCTGATGATGGATTTATATATCCATTATTCTTGATTTTTACGTGATTATCCTAGTTAACTCAATAACCTTATTATATGGTTGAATTTATTTAATCTGGAATGGAAAAGTCTCAGATGAATAGCTGATT